>CAZOWD010000029.1:10772-15210 GCA_964583225.1 uncultured Verrucomicrobiales bacterium
AACCCCTCTCTCCACCTCACCCCATTTCTTACCGATCCTCGCTCATATGTCTGAATCCTTTTACCAACAAAGCAACGAATCTACGGATCCAAACTTTGAACAATCGCTTCGCCCTCCAGGGTTTGAAGATTTTCACGGACAAGAAAAAGTGACCGAGCGCCTCATGCTCATGGTGAAAGCTGCACAAATGCGCGATGACGTGCTCGAGCACATTCTGCTTTCAGGCCCTCCAGGATTGGGAAAAACCACCCTCGCCAACATCATCTCCAACGCCACGGGCACCACTCTTCACACAACTTCAGGTCCCCAAATTGAAAAAGCGGGAGACCTCGCAGGCATCCTTACCAACATCCAAAAAGGCGACATTCTATTCATCGACGAGATCCATCGCCTTCACCCCGCCATTGAGGAATACCTCTATCCCGCCATGGAAGATTTCCGGCTCGATATCATCATCGACTCTGGTCCATCTGCACGCACGATCCAACTCAACCTCCCCAAGTTCACCCTTGTAGGAGCAACCACTCGAGCAGGCATGCTAACCTCCCCTCTCCGCTCGCGATTTGGACTGATTAACCGACTCGACTACTATACAACCGACGAACTAGCCCACATCATCAAACGCTCTGCAAAGCTACTCAACGTCGATATTCAACCCGATGGAGCAAAGGAAATAGCTTCGCGCTCTCGGGGCACACCGCGCATCGCCAATAACCTTCTCCGCTGGACTCGAGATTTCACACAAGTCCGAGCCGATGGAACCATCACAGCTCAAATCGCCCACGACGCCCTCACCATGATTGAAATCGACAGCGATGGATTGGATGAAATGGATAAACGCATTCTTGAAACTGCCATTTATAAATTTAACGGCGGTCCCGTAGGACTTTCAACACTTGCTGTGGCACTTGGCGAAGACGCCTCCACCCTCGAAGAAGTGCACGAACCCTTCCTCATTATGCAAGGGTTCCTCAAACGAACACCTCGCGGACGCGTCGCTCTACCCGCCGCTTATACCAAAATAGGAGCTATCCCCAACTCCCAACAAGGCGAACTTCTCTGATCCCACTTCTACACCACCAGCCATGTCCGACGATTTAACCATCCTCATCACCCGTTGCCGAGCCGAAGGACTCCGCCGCACTAAAGCGCTTGAGGAACTTCTCACCACCCTCTTAGAAAACAATCGCCCCATGACTCTGGCCGAGCTAACTCAATCGCCTCGGCTCCAGAACCAATGTGACCAAGCCACGGTTTTTCGCCTTGTCCAACGGCTGGCCGATAAAGCAATCATCCGCCGACTCGGGCTCCACGAGCGCGCCGCTTATTTTGCCCTTTTACTCCCCCACCAACACCGAGACTACCTCATTTGCACCGAATGCGGATCCATCGAAGCGATCAACGCGCCTTGCCCGGTCCACGCACTCGAAAAAGAAATCAAAAGCTCCACGGGGTTTCAAAACCTCTACCACGAACTCGAGTTTTTTGGTATTTGTCCTCGTTGCGTTGAGACCCATTCAAAGAAAAACAACGCAACATGATTTTACATTCAACAAGCTCAAAAACGGCTCCGCTTTTCTGCCTCGCATTCTTCATTCTCGAAACCTCTCTTTCCTTAGCTGGAGATGCAAAAGCACCCATCTCCATCGCCCCCACGCAACAAGATCAACCATCCATCATGGATGCGATCTGGGCACTCCCCACGATTTACAAAAACGAACACAACCCCGTGATTCAGCGGTTCTCCTTTGAAGGTCGTCTCCATGCGGATTACGTGGATTTTCAGGGAGACCCTGAAAATTACTCTGGAACAGAATGGCGTCGTTACCGGTTTGGCGCATCAGCCCAAGTCTTTCAGGATTTCACCCTCCGAGTCGAAGTCGATTTCACCGACGGCAAGTTCAACCCCGGCGATCTCGTTGACGCCTACAATCGACTCACCGATGCCAATATCACGTGGAAACCCAACAAAAACTTCCAACTCAAACTAGGAAAAATATCAGCACCGTTCACGCTTGATGGAGCCACCTCATCCAAACGGCTCTACACCACAGAACGAAGCACGCTGACCACAAACTTTTGGTTTCCTACGGAGTATTTTGTAGGCATGGCAGCCAAAGGAAAAATCGACCAATGGAGTTACTACTCCGGACTTTACTCCAGCAGTGGCGAAGATGAATTTTCAAGTTTTGACAGCGGTTACTTTGGAGTTTTCTCCCTAGGTTACGCATTTGAGGAATCTTCCCTCTGGGACAAAAATTCTCTCCGTATCGATTACGTTTACAACAATCCTGATTACAACGGTAACGTGGGAACGCGGGCGCTCGAACACATCTTCAGCATTTCTTCTAAACTAGAAAAAGACAAAGCCGGACTTTGGTCTAACGTCTCATTCGCTAAGGGGCTCAAAGAACAAAACCAAAGCGACCTATTTGGCCTCTCGGTCATGCCGTTTTACAATATCAATGACATCTGGCAAATCGCCTTCCGCTACTCATTCGTTTACAGCCCAGACGACAACGGCGTGCGCCTGAACCGTTACGAAAACCGAGCGATCAGCGGTCGAGTCAATGAAGCCCACGAATGGTATCTCGGCGTCAACTGCTACATTTACGGCAACAAGCTCAAGTGGCAAAATGGCATCGAATACATCGCCACTTACGACAGAGCCAACGATGGAGGAGCCCACCAAGGATGGGGATTCACCTCAGCAATCCGGATGTATTTTTAAAATCCAAAAACCAATCACGCCTCATCGGCTCTGGGATGGGCTGCGTCATAAGATTCGCGCATCCGCTCCTTGGTAACATGGGTATAAATCTGAGTAGTGGAAAGTGAGGCGTGCCCAAGTAACGCCTGCACGCTTCGCAAATCCGCACCCGCATCCAGCAAATGAGTGGCAAAACTGTGCCGCAGTTTGTGAGGCGTCACCTTAAAACCAATATCTGAGGCCGCCAGATACTTTTGAAGTAACATTTGCACCGAGCGAACCGAAAGCCGCTTCAAACTTTTATTCAAAAACAACGGCCCCGTATGCACCCCTGCCTGTTGTCGGTAAATTTGAATCGCCTTCATCGCATAAGACCCGATCGGCACCATCCGCTCCTTGCGCCCTTTCCCCATCACGCGGACAGTATTTGAAACAAAATCCACATCTTTCACATCCAACGCCACCAATTCCGAAACCCGCAGACCGCTCGAATAAAAAAGCTCCATCACCGCAACATCCCGAACCGCCTGCCAGGGTTTCGCTCGGGATGGCTGATCGATTTTCAACGGCATCTCTAACAACTGCTCCATCTGAGAAAGATTCAACACCACTGGCAGTTTTCGTTCGAGTTTAGGCAACTGCACATCCGCCAACGGACTCACCCCCAACCCGCGCCGATGCACCATGAATTTATAAAATGAACGCAAGGCGGAAAAACGAAGTCGAATGGTTGAACGCGCAAACTCCTGCTTCATCAACTCAAACAAATACAGCCGAAACTCGTCGGCCGACACATCGCGCCACGAGGTAAAACTTTCTCCGCGCCACTCAAGAAAGACATTCAGCGCATGACTATAATTCCGAAGCGTCCGCTCAGAGGCGTTCCGCTCCACCCGCATAAACTCCAGAAATGCAGCGACTTCATCGGTCTCAATCAACTCGCTACCCATCTCTTCTTCACGCAATCACCGATTCAAAAACGCCACCTCCCAAAAGCGTTCCACCTTCATAAAAAGCACAAATCTGCCCTGCTGTAATCGCGCGCTGAGGTCGGACAAACTCCAACTCTAGTTTTCCATCATCGCGTGGCGTAACCATCACGGGTTCACTTTTCGCCCGATACCTCGGTTGCGCCTCAATTTTTCGAGCCACCGTTACGGGTTTATTTACCCAAGAAACCGTGCCAACCACGCAGCGTTTGACATAAAGCCCCGGCGTATCTGGCAAATCCCAGCCAACAACTAATTGATTTTTCTCCGCATTTTTTCCAACCACCACATAAGCCATCCCCTCACGAGGCGACGCCACCCCATGCCCCTTCCGCTGTCCCAAGGTGTAAAGGTGCAACCCTTTATGCGAGCCCAACACCTTTCCATCGGTATCCACAATATCTCCTGGATTATCTGGAACATAGTGACGCAAAAAATCGCTCATCTTCACATTTCCAATAAAACAAATCCCCTGGCTGTCCTTTTTTCCTGCTACGGGCAAGTGAAACCGCTCCGCCACCGCGCGCACCTCGGGTTTGAGCATTTCACCACACGGGAAACGTGCATGCCACGCCTGGCGCTGCTCCATCAGAGCCAAGAAATAACTTTGATCTTTATTGGGATCAGCCCCCCGTAAAATATCGGCCGTTCCATCCGCGCGCTCACGGCGACGCGCATAATGCCCCGTGCCCACAGCGTCAAACCCTTGCTCCAAAGCGTAGTCGAGAAACACACCAAA
>CAZOWD010000030.1:0-15176 GCA_964583225.1 uncultured Verrucomicrobiales bacterium
GACTTATAACGAAGACGCTTCTTATGACGATTTGCCTTCATGCGCTTTTTGCGCTTATGTTTTGTAATTTTTGCCTTACGGCGTTTTTTTAGACTTCCCATAATAATTTTGTGTGTGTTTTAGGTTGGGTTGGTCAGCGATTGCTGGAGAGTGTTTCGTTAAAGAACGATTTTGCTGATTGGGTATTCGATGATCCCTTCAGCGCCGAGTTCTTTGAGGTCGGGGATGAGGTGGCGTGCCACTTTGTCCTCGATGATGGTTTCGATAGCGACCCAACCTTCTTCTGACAAGTTAGAAATGGTGGGGCGACGCAGGGATGGTAGTTTTTCTACGACTTCCTGCAAGGATTTTTCTGGAAGATTCATTTTGAGTCCTACTTTTCCGCGTGCTTCGAGAGCTGCTTTGAGCATGAGAACCATGCGGTCCATTTTTGCGCGCTTCCAATCGTCAGCGTAAGCTTCTTTGGATGCGTAGTAGTGAGGGAATGAAGTGAGAAGGGTGTCTACGATGCGGAGTTTGTTGGCGCGGATGGATGAACCTGTTTCGGTGACGTCGACAATGGCGTCCACGAGGTCGGGAACTTTTACTTCGGTAGCGCCCCAAGAAAATTCGACCTCAGCGGTGACTCCGTGTTTTTTGAGGTAGTTTTCTGTGATTTCAACGCCTTCGGTTGCGATGCGTTTGCCTTGGAGGTCTTGCACGCTTTGAATAGGGGAGTCTTCAGGGACAACGAGCACCCATTTTGTTGGGCGAACGGTAGCGCGTGAGTAGGGAAGCTCTGCAAGGTCAACGAGGCTTTCTGCGTGTGCGTCAGCCCAGTCGAGTCCGGTGATACCACAGTCGATAAACCCTTGAGAAAGGTAACGTCCAATTTCTTGGGCGCGGATCAAGTAGATGTCGAGGTCGCTATCGTCGGAGCTGGGGCGAAGTCCGCGGTCGGACATATGCACATTAAATCCAGCTTGCTCTAGAAGTTGAATAGTAGGATTTTGAAGAGATCCTTTTGGGAGCGCGATTTTGAGTGACTTGGACATAACTTGTGTGTTGGTGATGTGGTGTCTGCGGGCGGCTTGTGTAGCTTCAAAATGACAGGAATCAACGCGAAACTTTGTAATTATGGAGAAAAAAGGCGATTATTGGCAAAAAATTGCAAATTGTGACATATTTGCTGTGTTTCATGCTTGCTGAATTGCCGATTGCCGTGGATTGTTTGCGCGACATGAATCAGCAAATTCTCGCTCAAGCTGCTAACGAGGCCCGCGGTCTCGCAATCGATGCCGTAAAGGTATGTTCTTCTGGTCATTTGGGATTGCCGCTTGGCTGCGCCGAAATTGGAGCTGTCCTTTTTGGAGAGTCTCTCAATTTTCAGCCAGATGCGCCTCAGTGGTTAAATCGTGATCGATTTATTCTTTCTGCAGGGCATGGATCGATGTTTTTGTATAGCTGGTTACATCTAGCAGGTTTTGCAGTGAGCCGTCAGGATCTCAAAGATTTTCGGAAGTTGGGAAGTAAAACACCCGGTCACCCTGAGTTTAAAGAAACTCCTGGAGTTGAAGCTACAACTGGACCATTGGGGCAGGGTGTGGCTAACGCTGCAGGATATGCGTTGAGCGGAAAGATCGCTGCCGCGAAATACAATACGCCAGAGCATACTATTTTTGACCATCACGTGATTGCTCTTTTGGGTGATGGCTGTTTGCAAGAGGGTGTGGCGCGTGAGGCGATTGCCTTTGCGGGGCATAACAAGTTAGATAACTTGATTCTTATTTACGATAGTAATGAGGTGACTCTTGATGCGATGGCGGACGTCACGCAGAGCGAGGACACCGAGCAGTATTTCACATCGCAGGGGTGGGATGCCGTTACGATTGACGGTCACGATCTCGTTGCGATTGAGTCGGCTCTTTCCACAGCCAAATCCAACGACAATGGTCGCCCTAAGGTGATTATTGCTAAAACGGTGATTGGTAAAGGGATTGCAGAGGTCGAAGGAACTCCTAAGGGGCACGGTGAAAGCGGTGCTAATTTTTCTGAATCCGCTCATGAGGCATTGGGGCTTCCGCAAGATACGTTTTATGTTTCCGAGGAGGTGCTGGCGTATTTTGAAGAGAAAAAGGCCGAGCGTGTATCTAAATTTGAAGCGTGGAATGCTACGTTTGAAGCATGGTCCGAGGCGAATCCAGACTTGGTGGAAGCTCTTTCCGCTGGTGTGGCTCAAGCTGTTCCAAGCGATTTGATCGATCTGATTCCAGAATTCCCAGAAGATTATAAAGGCGCGACGCGTGTTTCTGGCGGTGAGGTGGTTCAGTCGATTGCGGAAAATATCCCATCATTCTTGACAGGGTCTGCTGACCTTTATGGATCGACCAAAAACTACATTAAAGGCGGTGGTGATCTGAGTGCATCTGATTTTACAGGTCGCAATATCTGGTTTGGAATCCGCGAGCATGCCATGGCTGCAATGTGCAATGGTGTGGCGTATGATGGACTTTTCCGAATTAGTTGTGCGACTTTTGCTGTGTTTGCTGATTACCTACGTCCTTCCATTCGGGTGGCTGCATTGGCTAAGCTCCCCGTAACTTATATTTTGACGCACGATTCTGTGGGGGTTGGCGAAGATGGACCTACTCACCAGCCCGTGGAAACGGTGAGCGGACTTCGCGTAATTCCAGGATTGGACGTGTTCCGTCCCGCTGATGCGGAGGAAACGGCAGGGGCATGGGCCGCTGCGATGAAGCGAACCGATGGTCCGAGCGCACTTTTCTTAACGCGTCAAAACGTGCCTCTTTACAATGAAGTTTCCGTTAGCACACGCCGTGAAGGCGCTTCTTACGGAGGTTATGTGTTGAAAAAAGAGAGCCTTGAGCTCGAAGTGATCCTTATTTCCTGCGGTTCGGAGGTTGCGCTTTGCATGGAGGCTGCTGAGCAGCTTGAGGCGGCAGGCACGGGAGTGCGCGTTGTTTCGATGCCTTGTATGGAGCGATTTGATCGTCAGAGTGAGGAGTATCGCGAGAGCGTTCTTCCATCCGCTTGCACGCGCCGTTTGGCGATTGAAGCTGGAGTAACCAGCCCATGGTGGAAATATGTGGGTTGCCAAGGTCAGGTGCTTGGGATTGATCGATTTGGCATTTCAGCCCCTGGAAATATAGTGATGGCTGAACTCGGTATGACGGTTGATCATATTGTAAATGCCCTTTAATTTAACAAAATTTGAGAACATTAAACTTAATATAAAATGAATATTGCAATTGGAGCCGATCACGGCGGTGTGGATCTTAAACACGCGATTATTACGCACTTGCAGGCAGCAGGTCATACAGTGAAAGATTTTGGAACGAACTCTACAGATTCTGTGGACTATCCAGACTATGCAAATGCTGTTTCTCGTGGTGTTGCAGGAGGTCGATATGATCAAGGTATTCTCATTTGCCGTTCGGGCGTGGGAATGAGTATGGCGGCCAACCGTTTTGAAGGTGTTCGCGCCGCCAATGTGCGCACTGTGAGCGAGGCAAAAACAACCCGCCAACACAACGATGCCAATATCCTTTGCCTCGGAGCTGGGTTGTTGACTGTGGAGGAGGCTCTTCCCATGGTGGATGTGTTTTTGAAAACTGCCTTTGAGGGCGGTCGGCATGAAGCACGTGTGCTTAAAGCATCGGGAAGTCGCTTAGCTGTGACCGACCCCGAGCTTTTCTCTGCGATGCAAAATGAGAAAAAACGCCAAAACCTCAACATTGAGTTGATCGCTTCTGAAAACTTCACCAGCGAATCTGTGATGGAGGCGCAAGGAAGCCTTTTGACCAATAAGTATGCCGAGGGGTATCCTGGCCGTCGTTGGTATGGTGGATGTGAATTTGTAGATGTTGCCGAGCAGTTGGCGGTTGATCGGGTGAAGGAGATTTTTGGAGCGGAGCATGCAAACGTGCAACCTCACTCGGGATCTCAAGCGAATATGGCGGTGTATTTCTCCGTGTTGAAGCCCGGTGATAAAATCCTCACGATGGATCTCTCTCACGGCGGTCACTTGACCCATGGTCATAAAGCAAATTTCTCAGGAAAGTTTTATGAAGTGACGCATTACGGTGTGTCTGAGGATGACGAAATGATCGATTATGATGGTTTGGAAAAAGTGGCGCTTGAGCTGAAGCCGGCACTCATCACAACGGGAGCTTCGGCTTACCCTCGCGAAATCGATTTTAAGCGGATGGGTGAAATTGCGAAGAAATGTGGAGCGTATCTCTTTGTGGATATGGCGCACATTGCAGGTCTCGTGGCTGGAGGAGTTCACAATAACCCAGTGCCTTATGCTGATTTTGTAACTTCAACGACTCATAAATCTCTCCGTGGACCTCGCGGTGGTATTATTCTTTGTAAGGAAGAATACGCCAAGAAAGTCGATAGCACGGTGTTCCCTGGAATTCAAGGTGGTCCGCTTATGCACGTGATTGCCGCAAAAGCTGCGTGTTTTGGTGAAGTTCTCAATACGGACTTCAAAGGGTATGCGCGTCAAGTGGTTGCCAATGCTAAGGCAATGGCAGCTCGTTTGAGTGAACACGGATACCGAATCGTTTCTGGTGGCACGGATAACCATTTGATGCTCGTTGATCTTCGTTCTGTTGATCTTGATGGCACTATAGCTCAGCATGCGTTGGACGAATGTGGGATTACGGTGAACCGAAATTCTATTCCTTTTGATACTGCAAGCCCATTTAAGCCAAGTGGTATCCGGATTGGAACGCCTGCGGTTACAACGCGCGGTATGAAAGAAGCTGACGTGGAAAAAGTGGCAGACTTCATTCATGAGGCGCTTCAAAACCACGACAACGAAGAAAAACTTCATGAGATTCGCGAGAAGGTTTACGCCTTTAACCGAAACTTCCCGCTTCCAGAGTAAGCGGTTTTAGAATATTTAAATGAACAAGAGCGTCGGATTGGAAGTTCGGCGCTCTTTTTAGATTTATTTTTCTCAACTCTTTATGTGACGATGGCTTCATTTTTCGATAGACTCCTCAATTCTCTTGAACGGCGTTTTGGCTCTTGGGCGGTTCCTGGACTTATCCGTTATTTGGCGATTGTTTTTTTTGCCGTTTATTTGCTCGGCGGGGTGCTTCCTCATTTGGCTGATGTTGTTTCCTTTGATTTGGAACGGATCTTGGCGGGGGAGGTCTGGAGAGTGTTTACGTTTATCGTATCTTCCTCGACGGGACCGATTTCGACAATCGGTGTGCTCTTTTCCTTTTTTGGAATGCTGTTGATGTTTATGTTCAGCGATGGATTGGAGGCGCAGTGGGGTGTGTTTAGAACCAATTTATATGTGTTTTTTGGTTGGTTGATGGCTTTGCTGGCAACCATTTTGATGTCGGTGATTGGAGGTCCTTACGACCCCATACCGGGGAGTTATCTGGCGATGTCGATTTTCTTTGCCTTTGCGACGTATAACCCACGGTTTACCATCATGCTTTTTATGGTGATTCCTACGCCGATCTGGATTTTGGCAGCATTTACGGGCGTGATGGTGTTTTTGTCGCTCTTCGGTGGCAAACTTCAGGCCATTTATATTTTGATGTGTCTGTCGAATTACCTCGTAGTGGCGGTTCCCATGCGGATTTCTAGTTTGAAACAGCAGCGAAAAACAAAAATTCGCCAGAAGAAATATCAAACAGCGGTGTCAGATTCTGAGCCGTTTAATACCTGTGCCGTATGCGGTGCGACAGAGATAACGCATCCCGATACCGAATTTCGAGTTGCAGAGGACGGTTTAGATTATTGCGAAGAGCATTTGCCGAAGAAGTGAAGAATGTCACCGATAGGTCTTGCAATTCTTCAAAAATCTGTTTTATTCCCGTCTCCCGCACAAGGGCCGACTGGCAAGGAGCTGGTCAGGAACAGAAATATTATTATGAGCAAACCTGCTGAAATTAACCCACAAGACTACCGCCTTCACGATAAGGATTCTGGTAGTGCCGAATTCCAAGTTGCACTTCTTACCAAGCGCATCATCCACCTTACAGACCACATGGGTAAGCATAAAAAAGACTTCGCGAGCCGTCGCGGACTTCTTACCATGGTCGCACAGCGCCGCAAGCTTCTCGATTACCTGAAGGGACAATCTGAGGAGCGTTACCAAAAGCTCATTAAGAGCCTTGGACTCCGCCGCTAGTTGAAACACTTTCGCAAACGGTCACGGGTTTCCGTGGCCGTTTTGCTTATTACTCCAGATAGGTGGACTTTGTTTGTCTCAACTATCTATCGGGAGTTCAGTCGTCTCTTTGAAATGTCTCTGCATGGTGCAGAGGTGAAATTTTTTCCCGGATCAGCTTCTATTACAGCGATGCCGGAGAAGCGGTCTGAAAGGAAAACCATGAGGCAAAAACGCTCTGTTTACGCAATCGGTGCAAGCAGGGCAATCAACCCAAGAAGAAAGAAAAGTAAATATGAATATGAATATTGAAAGTATAACGATCCCTGTGGGATCAAGCCCTATCACGATTGAAACGGGCAAGTTGGCCAAGTTGGCTGACGGAGCAGTGCAGATTACCTGTGGTGAAACTGTAGTGCTCGTGACCGCTGTGTCACAAACTAAAATCCGCGAGGGCCAAACATGGTTCCCTCTTTCCGTTGAATATAAAGAACGTGCTGCTGCTGCTGGAACATTTCCTGGTGGTTACTTTAAGCGCGAAGGACGTCCTACTGAAAAGGAAGTTCTTACTTGCCGCATGACTGACCGTCCACTGCGTCCACTTTTCCCTAAAGGTTATCTTTACGAAACGCAAATCATCGCTCTCATGCTTGCTGCTGATGGCGAAAACGATGCCGATATCCTTTCTATGAACGGAGCTTCCGCTGCTCTCAGTATTTCAGATATCCCATTTGACGGCCCTATCGGTGCTGTGCGCGTGGGAAGAATCAATGGTGAGTTTGTTGTGAACCCAACATTTGACCAACGCGAAGAGAGTGATCTCGACCTCGTTTATGTTGGTAACAAATCTGAGGTGATTATGATTGAAGGGGCAGCGAATGAGCTTCCTGAAGCTGAGTTTGTAAAAGCTCTTCACTTCGCTCAAGAAAATGTCACCGCTATTGTAGAAGCTATCGAGGGATTTGCTGCGAAAGTAGGCAAGCCTAAGCGCGACTACAAAGTAACTCTCGCGAAAGAAGACCTCCTCGAGATTGCTTACGAAATCGCAGGTGATCGTATCGAAGGTGCTATTTACGCTGACAACAAGATTGAGCGTCAGGTGAAAGTTGGCGCACTTCGTGATGAAGTAGAAGCTGCTATCAAGGAGCGTGCTCCTGAGACTACCGATTTCGAAATCGAGCAAGCTTTTGAATACCTTCAGAAGAAGGCATTCCGCGTGAGCATTATGGAAAAAGGTCTCCGTGCCGATGGACGCGACATCAATACGCTTCGTCCTCTTTTCTCTGAGTCTGGCGTTCTTCCACGCGTGCATGGATCTGCTATTTTTGCTCGTGGTGAAACTCAAGCGCTCGCAACAGCCACTCTCGCACCTGCTGATGAGTGTATGTATTACGACAACTATGCTGGCGGAGAAGACAGTAAGCGTTTCTTCCTTCACTATAGTTTCCCTCCATTCTCTGTGGGTGAAGCTGGACGTTTCGGTGGCATGAACCGCCGCGAAATTGGTCACGGTGCTCTTGCTGAGCGTTCTATTGCTCCAGTTATCCCATCTGTTGAAGATTTCCCATACGCAATGCGTGTGACTTCTGAAATCCTTGAGTCGAATGGCTCATCTTCCATGGCAACGGTTTGTGCCGGCACCATGTCACTTCTCGATGCAGGTGTGCCACTTATTCGCCCTGTTGGTGCGATTGCTGTTGGTCTCGTTACTGAGATGGACGATGATGGAAACATCAAAGCTCATAAGACGCTTCTCGACATCATTGGTTCGGAAGACTTTTACGGTGACATGGACTTTAAAGTTTGTGGAACGAGCGAAGGGGTTACAGGTTACCAGCTTGACCTTAAACTTCCAGGAATCCCACTTTCCATTCTTGAGGAAGCACTCGTTAAGGCAACTGACGCACGTGCAATCGTTCTTAAGAAAATGGAAGACACAATTGCCGCTCCAGGATCTCTCAGCGAGCACGCTCCACGTATTGAAACTACGAAGATCGATGCCGATCGTATCGGAGAACTCATTGGGCCAGGAGGTAAAAACATCAAGGCTATCCAAGCGGAGTCTGGTGCTGATATCAACATTGAAGATGATGGCACTGTGCACGTTTATGCTTCTAAGAAAGAAAGCCTCGATCGTGCAATGTCTATGATCGATCAAATGTTCGCAGAATGCGAAGTCGGAAGCACTTACACTGGACCTATCGTATCCACCACTAACTTTGGAGCCTTCATGCAAGTGCTTCCAGGTAAGGACGGACTCATTCATATTTCTGAGTTGGCTGAAGGCCGCGTAGAAAAAACTGAAGATGTCGTCAAAAAAGGTGATGTCGTTACGGCTAAGTGTATCGGCGTTGACGACCGCGGTCGTGTGAAAATGTCCATTCGTGCCGTTGCTCGCGATGCTGCTAAAGCTGCAGCTTCAGACGAAGCTAGCGAGTAATTTCTGAGATTTTTACTCATCTATAAATTCCCAAAGCGGGTAGCCTTCATTAAGTGAGGTTACCCGCTTTTTTTTGATGCGTTTGTGAAATTTCCAGTTTTGACAATGAGGGTAAGATCGGATAATGATTTTACTGTGCCTCGTGCGATGCCATTTTTATGGATTGTTGAGGTTTTGAAGTAACGATTATGAGTAATTATAAAACACCTGCGTCCCCCCGTGATGAAATTGCGGGAATGGTTTATTTTTCCCGTTTGTGTAGCAAAGTCCGATTGTTTGCTGCTGGAGAACTCCATCCTGATTTTCATCAGAATTTGGGAAAGGCTATGGATCTGTGGACCTGCCAGTTTCTTCATGTCGATTATGAAGATGTCAAAAAAGTGATCCTTGATGGCGCAACGGATTTAGCGGCATTGGAGTGGTGTTGGGAGCATGGCGTGCACCCTAATGAAAACGAGCTCAAGTGGTGGAATAGCTTTATGCGTAATGTTGGCTATCGGGATGAGTTAAGCGAAAAGTTGGCGCTACGAAAAGAGGAGTCTGGTTGGGCGGATCGAGAGGATATTCAGACGTTTTTTGATTATTTGGATGCCGATGATGGACGGTTATAATTTTTAACCCCAGTATAATGACTTTAGAAGATTTAGGGTGGAACGAGGAGTTCCAAAAAGCATTTGATGCCTTGGGATTGCCTAAGTGTGTTCCTGCGCGATTGATCCGCGACAACAAAATCACGTATGGCGCGCTCACTGAAGGAGGCCATGAATATGAGGTGGTGATGAGTGGAAAGGTGTATCATGACGCTCAATCGAATGCTGAGTTGCCTGCAGTGGGGGATTGGGTTGCTTTAGAAATTGCAGATCCATCGAAAGAGGGAAAATTAGAAAAAACTCACGAATGTGAGAACGTGATCCGTGCTCTTTTGCCTCGGCAGACGTGTTTTTCACGAAAAGCTCCGGGGAAAAGCACTGAGGAGCAGGTGATTGCAGCCAATGTTTCCGTCGTGGTTGTTGTGACAGATGCTGGACCAGATTTTAACCTCCGCCGTATGGAGCGGTTTTTTATGCTCATTCGTCGGAGTGGTGCTAAAGCCGTTGTGTTGGTCAATAAATCAGACCTTTTCAGCGAAGAGCAAAATAAGAAAGCTGCCGAGTTGATTCAAGAACTCGACAAAGATGCGGACGTGTTTATCACTTCAGCGAAAAAAAATGAAGGGCTTGAGGTGTTAAAAAAATATTTAAAACCTGGCGTTTCTTTAACTTTGGTTGGGTCGAGTGGAGTGGGGAAATCCACGCTGGTGAATCAACTTCTCGGCGAAGAATACCAATGGACTTCTGAGGTGAATGAAACGACGGGTAAGGGGCGGCATACCACGACAGCTCGGGAGTTAATTCCATTAGAAGGGGGAGGGATTTTGATCGATAATCCCGGTATCCGAGAAGTGCAGATGTGGACGGATGAGCAGACGTTGCGCGAAAATTTTGCCGATATTGAGGAGCTAGCGAGCCAGTGTAAATTTAATGATTGCAAGCATGGTAACGATGCTGGGTGCGCTATTCGTGCGGCTGTAGAATCGGGTGAACTTGATTATGCCCGGTATGAGAGTTTTCTTGAGCTTGATGATGAGATTGAAACTTTGAAGAAGCGGCAGAAAAAACGCCAAATGATTCAGGAGCGCCGCGCAAAACGTTCTCATCGTGTGAAGGCTCGAAATTTGTCGGACCGCATCGAGTTAGAGAATGATGATAATCCGCACTGGCGGTAAGTGGGAACAGCTTCAAGTTTTTTGAGCTTTTTGAGTTGATTTTTTTGAGTGGTTTCGCCATCAAATGATGGATGAAAATAGCTCGTAGTGATGCGTTGAGGGGATCTCGCCGTTGGGGCGGGTTTGCGCTTGTCGCTACGATTTCGATGATGGTGATCATGGTGGTGGTCACGATGGCCATGCTGTCTCTTTCGACGTTGGAGGTTAGATCTGAGAAGCTGAATGGGTATAGAGAAGAGGCGCGGGCTAATGCGAGAATGGCGTTGATGCTTGCCATCGGCGCGTTGCAAAAGCAAATGGGACCCGATCAGCGAGTTAGTGCAAGAGCGGCTATTTTGGAGGGACGTTTGCCTGTCGCCAATAGGAATTGGTTAGGAGTTTGGAAAACAACGCTTGAAAATGAAGGACGTGAATGGCCTTTGATAGGTAAGGCTCCAGATGCGGGGAGTTCGCCTTACTCCTACCGTGGAATTTACTCGGATTTACGAGAATCTGAAGCGATGTTGAAAAATGGAGCGTGGCGTGAAAAATTATTGGAAGGGTGGTTGGTGAGTAGTCGGTCAGGTCATCCCGATCCCCAAATAAAGTTGAAAGAGGATGGGGATACTACAGTTGAAATGGTGGGAAGGGGGACGCTTGGGAGAGGTCTTTCAGAAGTTGATTTTTCTAAAAATAGGGTGCTGGTAGAAAAAATTGATGTTGAGAGTAATGGGCGAAAAGGGGCCTATGCGTGGTATGTGTCGGACAATAATCAAAAAGCGAATTTGTCACTTCATAGGAATGATGAAAAGGATGACCAAGTTTCTTTTCTGGGAACTCAGATGGATAATCCTGCTTCTGTGGAATCCTCAGAAGGGGGGCGTCCTTATGAGTCATTTCTATCCTTGGCGAAGGGGAATTATGAAAAGTTTGTGAGCGATCAAACTGTCGGTTTGATTTCGAAAAGTTCAGAGATCCGAGACGCTTTGGGTGAGGATTTTCATTCTTTTACAACTCATGGAAGTGGTTTGTTTGTTGATGTCACTTTGGGTGGATTAAAAAAAGATTTATCCCCTTTGTTATTCGCGCGTCCAGAAGAGGAAATGATCACTTTTGCTACCCCATCACCATCTGTGGCTCGATTTGATTTTTCTAGTGATTTGCCAATAATTTCAGGTTCCAATCATGCCGTGTTAGGTCCTTCGTTTGGAGCTTTGAGGTATTGGGGAAGGATGAAGTATTTGAGTGGAAGGGAGAAAGGGCAAATAGAAGCTCAGGTGAAGTATCGAGATCGTTCATCGACACGAACTCAGCCAGTAGAGGGGTGGCCTGGCGGTGTGGCGGATGGTTTAACTTTTGATGCGGGGCAGTGGGCGTCGAAAGCTCCCAAAGTTTATCCCGTAATGACGGATGTGCGGTGGCATTATTATTTTAGCCACACAGAAGGAACGCTGAATTCGTTGAGAACGCATATTCAGCCCCGAGTTTGTTTGTGGAATCCTTATAATGTGAGGATGCATACGAGTGAGTTGTTAGTGTTGATGGCTAATCCTTTTCAAAATGAAACGGCTTTTCATTTTACGGTGGATTTTTCTGAAGCTGAGAGAGTGAGGGCTTTGTATCCTGATGAGCCAGCTAAAGGGGCTTTAATTCCAAATCGACCCGATAAAAAATGGCCGTTTTTTGATGAGGCGGGGAATCCTGTAGAGGCTAAATTTAAGATGTCTCAGGCGGGGTTGTTTCCTCAGCATCGGTATTTGGGATTTGTTCTTGAGCCTACGGTGTTTGAGCCGGGAGAGTGTTTGGTGTTTTCCCCGTTGGTGACTCATCCTGATTTTTCAAGCGAAGGCGTGAGTATTCAAAAATATAATCCAGATCAAATTGGAATGAATGTTTTGAGCGCGCGAAAGCCTCAAGGGGGTGATCATTTTTTTCATGATTATACGGGTGGGATCAGATTGTTGACGCAACATGTAAATTCCAGAGGAAAGTTGGTTAAATCTTGGAGCACGCCACAACCTTCGGTTTTTGACGCGATAGACCTTAATCAGGTTATGAGCTATCGCCCTTGGGCGGTAGTGCACGATAACTTTCCATTTGTTCTGAAGGCGATCAACGGTTCTGTGATGCTGAGCGTCGAGGATGTTGTTGCGCAAACGCAATCGAAATTTCCTACGTTGCAGTTGATGAATCACGGTAACGGAGGCGTGTTGACTTATGATTTTTGGACTCAAAATTTAGGTGATAGCAAAAAATTTGAATCTCCCTTTGGTGAAGGATTGTTGAGATTTGAAGACGATCCAACACGACAGGGATCGCGCGTCCACCAATGGGGCGCGAAGATGTTGTGGTTGGATGAATCTCTAACCGAAGGAGGGAGTCCCCCGTTACGGAGCGGGTATTGGCCAGATTCCCATCTAGCATTTCACCCAACGCCTATTAGAGATTGGAACGTGAGGCCTGAGATTGTGACCCGATCGCCAGCGTCTCCTTGCACGGAATCGTGGGCTCATACAAGTTCAGGAGCGTGGATGTTGCAGTTAGATCCATTTTCTCCAGGTGATTTTCAACATGCACCATCGGTAAATTCTTCAGGGTATTTTAGAAAGTCTCCATTTTTGCCTGCGAACCGGTTAGATGATCCTCGAGCGGTTTTGTTTGATTTGCCCGATTTAAAGTATGGGGCTCTTTCTCTTGGGATGCTTCGTCATGCTGCGTTGAGTCCGTATTCTTGGCATCCTAGTTACATCATTGGAAGTTCTTCGGTGAGTTTACACGCACCTTTTGAATTGAGTGCTTATGCGTCGCAGGCGGGTAAATATACGGGATCTAAAAATTCGAGGTGGGACGATGCCATAGCTGGTTACACCAACCCTTATAGTTCGGGGAAATATGGTCCAAGATTAGCGTATAAAAATGCACCTAAAGAGTCGGATTCTACTGGGCTGTTACAGGTTGGAGCAGGAGCGACCGATCGAATTGTAGAGGGAGTGACATTGAGTTCTAAAGATGAAGTGTTGGCTTATGATATAGCTTTTGAGGTAAATCAGAATTTATGGGACGGATATTTTATTTCTGGGATACCGATGCGTTCTGATGGAAATGCTTGGGAATGGAGCGCGCGTTCTGGGGAAGAGCTTTGGAATAATCGGTATCAGTTGAATGGGGCGAAGGGGATGACTCGCGATGTGATTTCTAAAAAGCTATCGGGAGAGGATCAGTTTGCTTTTGCATTTTGGAATAGCGCTAGATTTCTTAAAAATAAAGGAGCTTTCAATGTGAATTCGACTTCGGTGAAGGCTTGGACAGCTTTTTTGTCAGGCCTTCAAGGAATAGCGAGGAATACGGAATCTGGGCGTCGGGGAGAATTGAAGAACTCTGTGTTTTCTAGAGTGATGAAGCCTCTGGATTCTGCGGTTACGGATCAGATAGGGGTGGAGGATTTTGGTGGTTGGAGCGGTGGAAGGACGCTGAACGAGACTGAGTTGTCTCGCTTGGCCGAGGCTGTGGTGAATGAGGTGAAGGAGAGAGGTCCTTTTGTTTCATTGGCTGATTTTGTAAATCGGCGATTGGTGGATCAATCTGATAGAGCGAGTAGCATGGGCGTTTTGGATGCCGCGATTGCTCATGTGGGGCTGAATGATAAGTTTGACTCTCCTCCGTATCTTACGTCTCAAGTTCAGTCACACGATAATAATCGACCTGAGTGGCGACTTGATCCGAAAAAGCAATCATCGTCAAAAGCATGGGGGATTCCTGGATTTTTAACGCAGGGTGATTTGCTTGAATCTTTAGCTCCAGCCATGACGGTGAGGGGAGATAGTTTTTTGATTCGTGCTTATGGAGAGGCTCGGGACGAACGAGGGGTAATCCGTGCGAAAGCTTATTTGGAAGCTCAGGTTGTTCGGTCGGTTGACTATGTGGATTCGTCTGCAAATCAGGCAAATGAACCGATGCTTATGTTGAAACGCAGTTCGGGTGAGTTGATTGAAGGAGATTTGACGGAGGTGAATCGAAAGTTTGGTCGAAGGTTTAAGGTGGAGTCATTTCGTTGGCTTTCTCCAAATGAAGTGTGATTATGAGAGCGATGAAAAAATGGATGTATGGAGTGGCTTTCTTCTTTGTTTTTGCTCAGTCGTTAATGGGCGAGTCTAAGAAATTGGAAGTGGCTTCAGAATTGCCTGCTTATATTTCATGGTCTGCTATTGGGGCTCAACCTGCGCGACGATTTAAAATATCTCGTAAGGGGCGAAGAGACAAAATAGATGACGATTCTACGGGAATACCGATACCTCTAAATCCCAAGTCGGGATCGGTTCCCCCTTCTTCTCTCTTTTTTAAAGAGGGGAGGGATTGGAAAAGAGTTTCTTTGGGGTTTGATCGATTTTCTCATACTTTTAGCGTGCCTTCTGGGCAACCATTGACCTTTTATCGGAAGGTCGCTTCAGAGCAAACGGTGGATTATAAACAGTATTTCAAAATCTCTAAATTGCCTAGAGGTTCTCAGTGGCTTGTCTTTTTGACACGGCAGGGAAAGGGGAACTGGAACAAAGAGCCGTCTGTGAGTATGTTGCGATTGGATTCTAAAGCGCTTAAACATAAAAACGTGTTATTTCGAAATGTTTCGAGTTATCCTATCTCCTTTCGCTTGGAGAATAAATTTAAGTATGTGATTCATCCTAGTCGGAGAATGAGTTTTAAGATTTCCTCAAGTAAGGGAAGGGGATTGTGTCGAGTTTTTGCAGAGATGGGTGAAAAGAAAAAGATTCGATTACTGAATAGCTCGATGAGAGTTTCGGATCAGTTTTTGACCGTGATCGTTTTTTACGATGAAAATCGATCAGGTCTTGCTT
>CAZOWD010000031.1:0-15139 GCA_964583225.1 uncultured Verrucomicrobiales bacterium
GTATGGATTGTGCTTTCAGCACAAGTTTCTCGACAAATCAAAGAACCACCATTCTTACCTTTATCTATTCCCGCCAGCCGCAGGATTTCCTATTTGACGGAGCAAATCGAGAGCGGGGCGGTAATTGCGATCGATCCCAAGCACTGTCCGACAAGCCTCAAACGCTTCCATTTTCTCACCTTTGCGGAGGTGCAGGGTTGCGCGAGCATACGGGTAATCTGGATTTTCAGGGTTGATTTGCTCGGCAACGCGGATGGCTGCGATCGCCTCATCCAACTTATCTTGGCCTGCGAGCAGGAGCCCCAGATTGTAACGAGCGCGGTCGTGATTTGGGTTCACCTTTATCACCTCCTTGAGAAGTTCGAGCGTTTTATCCGTCTGTCCAAGCTCGGCATAAGCCAATGCTTTGAGGTAAAGATAACGCGCATTGGTTGGCTCCAACTTAATCGCGATATCAAGCTGCTCGATCGCTTTTTTAGGTTTACCCATCCGGCCAAGCAAAATCGAATATGCCTCGCGTCCGGCCGCCGAAGTTTTATCCAACTCGATCGCCTTCAGCATCCATTTTTCAGCTTCTTCCAAATTTCCAGCCTGAGTTGCCAATTCGGCAAGACGCATTGCCCCAATCGGTTGATCGCCCCCGTGCTCAATCGTCTTTTTCAACTCTTTGAGCACCTCGGAATGCTGAGAAAGCCGCGTGCGCAACGCCCAAGCCGCAGCCATGCGAACTTCCCTGACGGGATCTTGCGTCATCGGCTCAAGCCATGGATCGTTTCCTGGACTAAACTCAAGAATGTGACACGCCGCAGCGCGCACCATAGAATTTTTACTATGCACGCCTTGCTGACCAAGACGTTTGACCCGCGCATCCGTCGCCCAAGGACGCATCACCTCGAGCAATGTCGCCTGCCACGTTGGGTTTTCCTCTTTGGCGTAAGCCGCGAGCAAGGCATCGATCGATGCAGGATTTCCAGAAAAAGCATTGGCAATCGCCCGAGTGCGAGCCCGTTGCCGTTCACGCTCAGGTGTGTGCATTTTTTTACCATACCATTTTTCAGTCCACTTAATCGCCCAATCCACAGACTCATCTTTGTGCTCGTGACATTTCGTGCAGGCATTAGGAGTGCCATGCTCTTTGGTTAACTGAGGATCTGGGACATGGAACCCGTGATCCCTACGCGGATCGCGCCCCATGTAAACGGTTTGGGTCATGTGGCATTCCACGCATGAATTTCCCGTGCTACCATCCTTGTGATGACTGTGTTCCGTTGGATTAATCAGCGGAGCTCCCTCGATTCTGCCGTTCGTGCCCGCAGCGTGGCAGGACATACAGAGCGTATTGTGCTCCAGAGGCATTTTTAACTCCACGCTGTGCGGATCGTGACAATCTAAGCAATTAACGCCTTTATGCCCCATATTACTGAGACTCAATGAGGTCCAAACGTAATCTTCATCCTTAATTTGTCCATCGGGGTAATACAACCGCTCAAGCGTAGGAAGCTGAAGCTGGAAGTGGTCGCCGTAAACGTCACCCACGTGGAAGGAATCGTCAAATTCACCGCGACGGCTATGGCAACTCGCACAGTTTTCGATCACGCGCTGTGGGTTCTCCTTGGCGAGTTTTCGATCTTTAGCGATATCGATCAAGCAACCATTTTTGGGATCAGGTTTTTCCATGAGATGCCCGTGGCACTGGGTGCACCCCACGCCCATTTCCGACCATGTAGAATCGTAAAAATCCGTCTTGTTGTCGTAATTTTTCCGAAAATCGGTCATGTGACACCAAGCGCACTGCGTATTCCAAGTCATACCACGACCCGTCCAATGCCCCCAATCGGCCTCCGTGCGATCATCTCCATCCGTCACATCAAACCATTCATTTTTATGCGGATCCCAACTTGCCGATGCGGTCTGCCAACGCCCGCCACTATCGGCGACGAGATATTGAATAAGCGGTGTGATCCCGATCACCATGCCCGGCGTATAAGTTTTTCCACCCGTAACAATTTTTAGCTGTCCGTCGTCTTTTGTAAAACTCCACTCCGAAGTCGCGTCCTTAAATTTTTTATTGGAAAATGGAAGCGCGTCCAAATCGAGATCGGTGAGTCGGTTCGCCTGCCCGTGCTGGGATTTTTGCCAGTGCGCGTGAACTTCCTTATGGCACCCTTGGCATTTCTGAGAAACTGCATTTTGACCCGGCAACTTGTGAAGTTTTTCAAAAAGCTCCTCGTGCTCCGCTGGCAAAATAGGAGCGTGTTGCGTATTCACTAACCCTTCCGACTTGGACGAGTCCGCTTGCTTGGTTGATTTTTTCTCACCGCATCCCACGAGAGCTACAGCTCCACAAAGAAGAAAAATCGGCCGAGAGCCTTTAAAAAAAGAAGAAAACATAAATTAACTGTGATGGTATTGAATTTCCTGAACCAGAAGAGTCGAGGCATTAAACAGGGCGTGAATCGAGATCGGAGCCCAAAGCGACCCCGTCAGTTCGTAAGAGACAGTAAGCAAAACTGCAAGAAAAGCAAGAGGTAGAAGCCCTGGAATATAATTATGCACCACGCCAAAAAGCAGCGCGGAAACCAAAGTCGAAAACACCCTTGCGGTATATCGTTTGGTCACGGTGTAGATATATCCGCGAAAAACAACTTCCTCGACAAGCGGAGCAATCACAACCGCGCTGATCCCAAGCATCATCCGAATCACCACGGCATCGGCCTCCTGATAAATTCGAACCGCATCCTGCACCTGCACATCCTGCCCGAACACCCGAACCAGCCACTGAGAATACCCTGAAGACTCCAAGATAAACATAAAGAGATACGTAACAATCACGCCAACAGGGGCAATCACCACGATTTTGCTAGCCTCTTTCCACCCCCAGTTCAGCCCGAAAAAATCCCGAAAGCGAATCCCGCGCGCCATCAACAGCGCAAGCACGATCAATCCAGGAACAGCCTGCGAGATCATCCCTGCGATCATCACTGGCGGGGTTAACCCCATCACCTTCTCTTTATCTACTGTTCCTTGAGGATCCAGCATCAGTAGAAAAAAAAGCCCTAAGAGAAGCCCCACCCCTAAAAAATCAATTTTTCCAATCCCCTCGGGATTCGCCTTCCCGCGTCCAGCAAGAGCAAAACGTTCATCCTCGGGCGACAAGCGGTATTTCCCGTAAATCAGCACCCCAAAAATAACAGCCACTACAGAAAAAGCGTAAGTGGCATCGAGAAAAAGAGTTGGGTTAAGTGGCATAGGCGGCGGGAGTCTCAAGTTTCGCATTTGAAGTTTCAAGCTATAAATGCCAGATACCGCCATGCCAAAGAGTCAATCCATCAGCGACACAGTGATCGCGGCAGCAAAAGAACTGAATAATGCCCTCAAACCCTTAAAGTTTGCGGAACCCGTCAGCTACGTTTATTTACCCACCGAATACGCATGGGAGCGCCACTGCGACTACCTCACCCGATTCGCCAACAGCCCAAAACGCGTTCTTATGATGGGAATGAACCCTGGACCTTGGGGGATGGCACAAACTGGCGTTCCCTTTGGTGAAGTGGCGTTGGTCCGCGACTGGATGAATATCTCAGGCCCCGTCGGAAAGCCTGACCCCGAACACCCGAAACGCCCAGTTCTCGGGTTTGACTGCCCAAAATCTGAAGTCAGTGGCCGACGGCTCTGGGGGCTTTTTTCAGAAAAATTTCCGCGAGCAGATGATTTTTTTGCCGACCACTTTGTCGCCAACTACTGCCCATTGGTCTGGATGGGAGAAACGGGAAAAAACATAACGCCCGACAAGCTTCCCAAAGGAGAAATGCTCGCGGTAGAACAAGCCTGCCAAGCCCACCTCGCCAAGGTGATCGAAGCACTCAACCCCGAGTGGTTAATTGGCGTCGGCGCCTATGCCGAAAAAAAACTAAAAGAAACCGTTCAGCAATATCTGCCCGATTCCTCCTTTCAAATTGGAAAAATTCTCCACCCCTCCCCCGCCTCTCCCATCGCCAACCGCGGATGGGAGCCTCAAGCCGAGAAACAACTTTTAGAAATGGGCGTTTGGGACGAATCTACCGGCCTTCGGCGCGGTGCTTGATCCGGTTCATCAGCCGGTTGTAAGCAATTTTTCCCGACCCGCGAACTTTCCAGTTGGCATCCAGAAGCTCGGAACCGCTGTGCTCACGCATATAAACGTCGCAGTGCACGGTGAAATTTCCATTTCCCCGATCGACAACAATAATTTCGGGCTCTGCACTCACCCCCTCACTGAACCAGCTTCCGTAAACTAACTTCGCGGCATCCCCTCCCATTTTCATAAAGTGAAAATCGTAAGGGCCTTGCCCAACCAACTGGAATCCTTCCTCTTTAAACACAGAACGAATTGCAGCATCCACCGCCGCACGGGAGCTATTACTTATATTGCAATACGCAAAAGATTTTCCGCGACCTCCCCCCAAGCCAACCGAACTAGCACAGCTATTCAAAAAAAACGCTAAAGCCAGAAGACTCAGCAACTTAACAAACACATGCCGACTCAGAGAAGATGGTATCGTTTTCAACATAACAAACACAAGTAAACACGCTGAGACGAAACATCAAGCTCAGAAACGCCTCAGACGCAGACTCTAACAACAGGCAATACCTACAAAACGAAACTCACCATGACCGTTTTTTCTCTTTATTAGAGCGAAGCCGCCTTTTATCTTCAGCCCGTGACTCATTCCCCCAACACGCTCAAACGTATCGCTGAGGAGCCTTATCGTCTTTTTTTTCCGATGGCTCTGCTCGCCAGCGTCTTTGGGGTGATGCTTTGGCCTCTTTACTACGCGTCTCAACTTTCGGGTTTTCCAGACCCGCTCAAGCTCGCCTTTTACCCCAACATGGCTCATGCCCATCTCATGATTGAGGGGTTTGTGGGAGGATTTGCGCTTGGATTTGTCGCTACCGCCATGCCCAAACTACTAGAGGCGCCCTCCTTTAAACCATGGCAGATTTTTGCCTTCGCGGCACTCCACCTCAGCTATTGCACCCTTCATTTATGTGGATTCACACGCTCTGGAGACGCCCTTTTTGCTGTAATGATGGGGATATTTATCATTCAGTTACTCGTCAAAATAGCCCCTGGCAAAACCGTTCCGCCTCCCAGCATGATTCTAGCTGCGCTTGGGTTGGTCGGCGGAACTCTGGGAGCCGCTTGGATGGCGGCAGTGGGCTCGACAGGAGCCGTCACTGAGTACGCGTTTGCACAGCGACTCCTCTACCAGACCTTCATCCTTTTACCGCTTCTCGGAGTGGGTGGTTACATCTTTCCCATGATTCTAGGGACCACCAACTTTCAAGCGCAACTCAACGGCACCCGAATCACGCGTGCTTGGAAAACCAAAGCGTTGGAAAGCACCGTATTAGGCATTCTTCTCATTCTCACTTACTGGATTGAGGTTCAAAGTGGAGAAAACAACCCAGAAAAACCGATGGCGTGGGTGCGCTTTGCGCTCAGCTTTGTATGGCTCACCAAAGAAAGTGGGTGGCTCAAACGAAGCGGAACGGGGTCGGGCGCAATGCCTTTTGGGCTCCGGGCTGGGATCGTATGCCTCCTCGGATGTTTTCTAACCACTGGGCTTCTTCAACAGCACCGCATCGCTCTGGATCACATCCTCTACGTCGGCGGGTTTGCGCTCATCACGATCACTGTAGCCTCCCGCGTTTTACTCGCACACAGCGGAGAAACCCACAAACTCAACATTTGGGCGAAACCCCTCACGTGGTCAGCAGGACTCATCATCTTTACCATGCTCACGCGTGTCAGCGCAGATTTCATCCCTAAAGTCACCATTTCCCACCACGTTTATGCGGCGTTACTCTGGGTGATCGTTGCTTTCATTTGGGCAATCGCCCTCCTGCCATCGGTCAAAAAATACCCAGCGCCACCTGCGCCAGCGATTCTCCCTAAAAAGAAAAAATCCACATCCTTCATGGACATGGATTTTAGAAAATAATTTTTAAGGAAGAAATTACTTGGAGAGATACTCGGCTACACCTTCTTGAGTTGCCGTCATCGCTTCCTCTCCCTTGTGCCAGTCCATTGGACAAACTTCACCGTGCTCTTCAAAATGCTGAAGGGCATCAATCACGCGAAGGATTTCATCCACAGAACGGCCAAGAGGCATATCGTTCACCACTTGGTGGCGCACGATTCCGTCTTTATCGATAAGGAAGAGTCCACGGTAAGCTACCATTTCACCTTCGATATACAAATCACCGTCTTCGTCTTCCACATACTCGCCAGCAAGCACATCGTAATCGTCAGAGATCGTTTTGTTGATGTCAGCAACGATTGGGTAATTAACGCCTTGGATGCCACCTTTTTTCTGAGGAGTCTGGAGCCATGCCCAGTGAGAGAATTCGCTGTCGGTAGAACAACCAACCACAGCGGTGTTGCGGCTTTCAAACTCAGCGATGCGGTTTTGGAAAGCAATCAGCTCAGTGGGGCATACAAAGGTGAAATCTTTTGGGTAAAAGAAAAGAACGACGTATTTTTCACCGAGATACTGGTTTAAGTTAAAATCTTCAATAATTTCAGCGCCTTTAACGGCTTTAGCATTAAAGAACGGAGCGGGTTTTCCTACGAGAACAGACATGATATTTTTAGTATAGCTTAAAGTTGAATCACATGGTTTGAACAAACTCAAACCAATGGGCACTACTGATAAGCGAGGAATGAGTGCGATCAAGTGATTTTTTGAAACAATCGACCACTTTCTGTGTCTTACTCGGTTTTAGCCGAGCAAATATCCAACAAATTATCCATCATCCAACTTGGAGCACGGTGAAGCCGGAGCAACTTGAGGCATGATTCCGCTTGATTCTTGTGGGATAACAAGGCGTGAGCCACTCCCAGATCCGCAACCAACAGCAAGTCCAAACTTTTAGGGTTCAGGCGAGGAGTCATTTCTGCAATGGCAGCGCGCAAATCGCTTTCGGCTTCGGCCCGACGCTTCAACCCAATCAATGCGCGAGCGCGCTTAATTAAATACGACGCTTTCCATCGGCGGTCGACCAACTCCAGATCCACCTCTTTTAAAGCGCGCTGAAACTGCGCATCATCAAGAAGAGCATCGATCCAGTGAGCCTTTAAAACAGCGCTGGCATTCACCGCCATTCCAGCTTCCAGATCCAAAACTCTCTGAGCGCTTAGGCGGAGTTTTTTCTGATCTTGAGAACGCATCAAATACCACTCCAACTCCCCTTTGGGCACCTCTCCAAATGCCCGATTCATCAGAGCTAGTGATTTTTTATACTTCCCCTCATTCTGAAAAATCTCAGCTTGAAGGATGTAAATTTCAGCGCGTTGCTCAGGAGTTTCAGCCAACATCAAAGCGTGATGCGTTGAAATCAGGGCAGCGTCATTTTTATGCGCACTCAACAACGTGCGCGCGAGCTCGAGCCGATGCCCCAACTTCTGAGGTTCTCTCAGAATTGCCGACTGAAGATCTGCAATAGCGAGGTCTAACTTTCCAGCTTCCCGATACGCCAGCGCCCGCTGATGAAGTTGAGTTGCCGTTATATCTTTATTTTTATTGAGAAGCTCAATGGTATGCTGCGGGCTATCATGCGCTAAAGTTACAGAAACAGATCCTCCTAAAAAAACACCAAGCCCAACCACGGCAACATTGAGCCTGAAAATTTTACAAATCCCCATCTATTTTTTCTTTAACACAAGGGCTGGATCCAAGGTGAAATCCGAGCTCTTCAGGTGGCTGTTATGCCCTTCAATAGCGATGACATTCTCTCCTTTTTTGAATAACACAGAAAACGGACTCAGATCAAAATATTGATATTCCTTACCCGCCTCGTGATTCGATACGCCTTTGGCATCAGCCCCCCGCCCCGACTTCACACCTTTGCGAAGCGCTTCTCTTCCGTTGATATGAAGAATAAATGCATCATCGTATCGGATCGCTAAAAACAATTTTTTAGCATCGGCCACATTTTTAAGCTGAAATGTTTTACGGATGTAAACGCAACTCTGTTTGCCTTTGATATCCAACACAGTCTGGTCATCGTCATCCCCATAACCAAAACCAGCCTTGCCAACTTTCCACTTGGAAACATCAAACTTTGGCTTGGTCCATTTTTTACTAGGATGCCCGTCTGCCATGTAACTCCACTCGGCATTTTTGGGAATTACAAACACGCCCTCATGCAATGCGCTAGGCTTCCATGGATGAGCGATCCGTTTCGGAGTAACACGTTGTTTTTTTACAATTTGAAACTGATCTTCAACTTTCCCCATCTTGTCTAGCATCACAGCAGACAGCGTATCCTTGCTCACGCGAATCAACATAGAACCGTGTTCAACAATGCTTTTACGCATCACAGGAGAATATCCACGACGATGCAACTGTTGACCGCCATGCCCCGCAACGACCTGCACATCCCCTTCGTTCGGATTAAGTCCTGGGCTTTTTTGATATGAGCCATCGCCGCCTTGTGCCTTAGCATTTCCATCACCATCGTCCAAAACGTGATTTTCTGCAGTGGTCGGTGTATCATACGCAGCATCAATCAGCATTGACCGCTCGTAAATATGCGAGTGCCCAGTCAGCACGAGATCAACGCCTGAAGATTCCAAAATGGGCAAAATCATCTCCCTCATTTCTATCAAATGACGCTCGCGGTCGCTATCGTGACTGCCTTTCGTGTATGGTGGATGATGCCAAAACGCGACGAGCCAATCGGTCTTTTTCGTCGAAGTTTTTGCCAAATCTTCTTTGAGCCACTGCGCCATGGCAGCGGTGGGCTTACGATCCAAATCGTGTGAATTTAACGCAATAAAATGCACACGCCCATAATCGAACGAGTAATAGTTCTCAGTGCCCGATGCCACACCTCCAGCCTCTCCCTTTTTAGGGCAAACATATGCGTCAAAATAAGGTCCACGTTCCTTTTTCCCACTAGATGTGTATCCCTCATGGTTTCCCATCGCAGGCCAACACACAGTATTTCGCAAGGTAGGTTGATAAACTTCAAAGAAATTCGACTGAAACTGATTATCTTTACCCGAACCATACGCCATATCCCCCACGTGAAGATACATGGTCAAAGTTAAATTATGGGATTTATTAAAATCACGCATCGCTTGGTAAACCTGCTTCTGCGCGCTACCGCCCGTGCCACTATCTCCCACGACCCAAAAATAAAGATCTTTCTGAGTGCCAGGCTTGGGATGAGTGCGAAAATGCCACGTTTCATCGTCGCTTGTCAGGCGTTTTTCTCCATCAAACACCGCATAATAATACAAGGTATCAGGCTTTAACCCCGTAAGCGTCGCCTCAAACTGATATGTCCCTTTGGGTGCTGAATGTAAAAATGGAGGAGTTAGACCAGACTCTCCCTCTCCATCCTTCTTAGTTCTTCTCACCTGAATGTTTTCAGGTTTCGACGACCACTTCAGAGCATCCTTAGACGTTCCATAACGCACCACTGGCGCCTTCGCCTGCCCATCTTCAACAGTGCGCCACACAATGCATATCGAATGATCCGTTGCAAGTTGCACGTAGGGTGCTCTGGATAATTCGGCCTTAAGAAGGCCAGAAAAAGAGAAAAAACAAATAAGGAGAGCTACAAAATATCGCATCACAATAAAACGGGTTAGATTCTCAAAATAGCAAAATACGCCTTTATTTCTAGCCCTTTTTTAAAAGGCTCTTCAGTTCATCAAACACATCACATATTCCGCAAGGACTTTGCGGCATCGCTCCGAGAAGCCACAATGGCTGGAATGAGCGTTGCAATGATACACATGATAAAAGCAAAGAGGAACACAGCTAGAAACTCGTGAGGTTGACGGTCGGCAGGCAAGCCATCAAATCCATTAAAATCCGAAGGAAACGGATCAAACCCCCAAGAGGCAAAAAGATCGAGAAGCGCCTGACGTTTCACAATCACCCAGTTCCCCAAACCAAGACCTATCACACCTCCAAAAAATCCAATGATGATCCCTTGGTATAAAAACACGCGAACCAACTGGAAAGGTGCCGCTCCCAGCGCCTTCATCACGCCGATTTCCCGTTTTTTCTGAATAGTTACAGTAAACATTACCGCCATGATGGAAAATGCGGAGACTAACATGATAAAAGAAAGCGCAAAGGTTAGGAGCTGACGCTGAGTTTTGATTAACCCAAACTGTTGCTGGTGTTGCTCCATCCATGTGCTCGCCGCCCATCTCCCGTTATTCGGAAGTTTTTTCATCACTCCGTCCTCAAGAACTTGGCGAGCTAAATATGGGTCTTTTAACCGGAGCGCAATCCCACGCACTCCATCGCCTACCCCTGCCAAGTCCTGCCCAACCGGTAAAGGAACAAAAATATCTGGGCTCATCGCATGACGGGACGCCTTATAAATGCCAACAACCTTGATATCCTTGGGAAGCACCACGGTTTTCATTTCCTTAATGTTCGTGATATCTTCCTCCTTGATATCCACATTTTTCAACGAATCCAAAAGCTTCGAAGCTTCTGCCATTTGACCTTTTTTCAGAATGTAATCGCCCGAGTTATCTGGAGCCTCCGTCGTGCGACGAATCGAGTTCGCCACAAGATCCATCACGGATTGGATAATCTCTTTTTCAGCATCGCGAATGTTGTAATCTTTCAGAGGAGTCAACTCATTGTAATAAAGCTCCTCCATCTCCAAAATCCCTACAGCCTCATGATCTGGCTCCCCCTCAACAGGCTTGGTAATCCTCGCCATATCCTCTTTGATATTTTTTAAAAGCTCGGCGTGGGACTCGGCAAACGACTCACTGCCAATGCGCTCGAGAACTGGCTGAACCTGCTGAAGGTTTCTGCTACTGTGTAGCTGTATCATATCCCCCACGATCACACCAAACTTCTCAGCGCACAACGAGGACAACACTGCATTTTCTCCCAACCCCATGTCCGCAGTGCCATTTCCAGGGGAAATCAATTGTTGCAACGACTCCAACTGATCCTTATTTGTGGTATCAATCGCCTGCATCACCACAGGAGCCACCGCACCACCTCGATCCAAAAGCACGTAATCGTTCACCAAGGCATACGCACTCTCAACTCCGTCTACGGAAGCCATCGATTTTTCCAAAGCTCTCCACTCCTCCTCCGCATTAAAATCGGGGTATTCCTCCGGATCTGGCCACGGTGCCATCCGCTGAATATTGATATGAGGCGTGTAGCTCAACACCTGATCTTTAATAAACTTTTCAAACCCACCAAATACAGAAAGCACCACAATCAGCACCATCACCCCCGTGGCAACACCAGCCAGCGAAATCAATGTAATCACAGAAACATGAGTGCGCAGTGGATTCAAATAGCGCAGGGCGAGCAGGAGACTGAAATTTTTTCTAACGATAACTAAAAAGTGTGGTTGTTTCGGGGAAAAACTGATGCATCGCCCCGAATTTGTCCAACGAATTTAGAAAAACCACTGAAGCAAATGCAAAAAAACGCCTCCTCCCGCCGTATTACCATACCATGAACAAAGCACTCATCGCAGCTTTCACCGTTGCTCTCGCTACGTTGACTTCAACGGCACAAGCTACAACAGACAAACATTCAGATTCCCTCCGCGTGTTTCAGTTCAACATTTGGCAAGAAGGATGCTCCGTTAAAGATGGGTTCGACTTCATCGTCGACGCCATCATCCAATCCAAAGCCGATGTCATCGCTCTAAGCGAAGTTCGGAACTATCACGGCAAAGACCTCCACAAGCGCCTCATTGCAGCCCTCGCCAAAAAAGGGCACACGTTTTATGGAAAATACGCTGGTGGCGATGCCGGTCTCATCAGCCGATTCCCCATCAAAAAGGCTCGAGCCATCGCAGACTTCACCAAACACGATAGCGGATGCGTCATCGCCTACACGCTTGAACTCCCCAATCAATTCGAGGTGATCGTTTGCTCCGCCCACCTCGATTACAAAAATTTCGCCATCTACCTTCCCCGTGGATATGATCCAAACACGTTTAAAATGATCGACACCAACGGCGACGGAAAACCTGATCCTGTTACCGATCTCTCCCGACTTCACAAAGTCGACCAAGCCTCCAAACGGGACGAAGCCATCGCAGCCTTTATCGCATTTTCAAAAAAACACGCCAACACGCCAACCATCCTCGCAGGAGATTTTAACGAATGCTCCCATCTCGACTGGACAGAACAAACCAAAAATCTCTACAGCCACAACGGAGTCGTCATCGAATGGAAAAACAGCGTAGCTCTCACCCAAGCTGGATTTACCGATTCTTTCCGCGAAGTTTACCCCAATCCACTCACCCACTGGGGAGCTACCTGGCCATCGGACGCCTCTGGCAAACAATCCACATCTTGGGCTCCAAAGGCTGATGAACGCGATCGCATCGACTTTATTTACTACAACAAAAAACAACTTCAAGCGACTCAAGCCTTCATCGCAGGATCCAAAAATTACTACGTTTTTAACCAGCTCACCGCCACCGCCGACCAAACCCCATTTTTACTCACCGACATCCCATGGCCCAGCGACCACAAGGGCTTGATTGTAGACTTTAAAATCCGCCACAAATAAAAGAGCATGACCAATGAGGCTGTCGCCTCCAGTGAGGTGATAAAACGATGTAAAATGGATCAAGATAAGAAAACGTTCACATACGAACCATTCCATCCTCCCCTCCAATTCCTCCGTTGACCAATTTTTCATTTCCTCCCCATAGTCCGCCACCACGTCGAAACAGGGCACATTATTTTTATGACCAATTACAGAATTCCCGCGATTGCCAATACATGTGCGATTTTCCAACTTCTCACAAGCTCGAGAAAGCCAATGAGAACCAGTGAAATCGCCAAAACGCTCGACCTTCCCCGAACTTCAGTTTTCCGCATTTTGCGGACGCTTGAACAAGAAGGAATGGTTCACTCCATCGGGAAAAGCTATGTCATGGGACACCGGCTCATCAACTTAGGATTGCAAGTCACCTCTCAAATCCCAGAACGCCGACTCAGCGTCCCCATTCTCCAAAAACTAACAAAAAAAACGCACGCATCTTCTCACTTCGCGATTCTTTCAGGAGCAAACGCACTACTCATCGAAGTTTGCGATAGCGAATCAGCCTCTAGAGTGGCCAGTCGCCCAGGAACGCTCGCAGACATGCACTGTTCATCGGCGGGAAAATGTATGCTCGCCTATGCCTCTCCCGCGGCTCGTGACGCCCTGCTTGAGCAAATAACTTTCACGCAACGCACTCCAAACACCCACAAAAACAAAGAATCTTTACTTCCAGAACTCGAGCTAATCAGAAAGCAAGGATACGCCGTCGATGAGCTCGAATACAACGAAGGCGTCCGCTGTGTGGGAGCACCCGCATTCAATACCGCGGGGCAAGTGGTTGGCGTCATTGGGATCACAGCCTCTAGCGAAATGTTTACCAAATCACGCATACCTGAAATGGCTGAGGCAGTTAAAAACGCAGCCGGAAAACTCACCAAAAAACTTTCAAAACACTAATTCCAACCACCTACAATCGATGAACAACCATCGAACAGCCGACGATATAGGCTACAAAGCGCTCGATACCACTAGGTTACGCAACAAATTTTTGCTCGAATCTCTTTTCACTCCAGGAGAACTCCAACTCACCTACACGGATCTAGATCGTGCCATCGTTGGCTCAGCCGTTCCTACCAGCCAACCACTCACACTGGCGACCGCTGATACTCTCCGAGCCAACTTCTTTTGCGAACGCCGTGAAATAGGCGTAATCAATCTCGGCTCAACAGGCTCGATTACCGTGGACGGAACGGCTTACGCTCTCGCTCCGCGCGAATGCCTCTACATCGGTCGTGGAAGCCAAGATATCAGTTTTTCAAGTGATGACGCAGCAGCGCCTGCTGAATTTTATATTCTCAGCTACCCTGCCCACGCCAGCTACCCCACCACTCACGCCAAAGTAGCAGATGCCAACCTCCTCAAGCTTGGCTCGCCTGAAACGGTCAACGAACGCCACCTTTATCAATATATCCACGAAAACGGCATCAAAAGTTGTCAACTAGTCATGGGATTCACTGTGATCCAATCAGGAAGCACATGGAACACCATGCCTCCTCACACCCACGACCGCCGATCCGAAATCTACACTTATTTTGACATCGCAGATGGACATCGAGTTGCTCATTTCATGGGACACCCCGATGAAACCCGCGTCCTTTGGATGTCTGAAAAAGACATCACACTCTCTCCATCGTGGTCGATTCACTGTAGCGCTGGCACAGCCAAATACTCCTTCGTCTGGGGGATGGGCGGTGAAAACCAAGCCTTTGATGACATGGACGGGTTCCCGCTCTCCTCGCTAAAATAATTTCCACCACCTTCCACCGTGTTTAATCTCACAGGAAAAACGGCCATCGTCACTGGATGCAACCGAGGTATCGGGTTTGCCATAGCCGAAGGACTCGCCAAAGCCGGAGCCAACATCATCGGCGTCTCTGCCACGCTCGAATTAGAAGGAAGCACCATCGCCAAGGCCGTAGAGAGCACAGGACAATCGTTCTCTGCCTATCAATGTGATTTCTCGGACCGCGATTCCCTTTATGCGTTCATCAACAAAGTGAAATCCGATCACCCTCAAATCGATATTCTCATCAACAACGCAGGAACAATTCTCCGAGCTCCAGCAATCGAACATGAAGACGACCTTTGGGATAAGGTAATCGACGTCAACCTCAGCGCCCCATTCATACTCTCGCGAGAAATCGGAGCCGACATGGTCAAACGAGGTAGCGGAAAAATCATCTTCACCGCCTCACTTCTCACCTTCCAAGGTGGCATCACTGTCCCAAGCTACGCAGCTTCCAAAGGAGCAATCGGTCAACTCACCAAAGCGCTCTCCAACGAATGGGCGGGTAAAGGAGTCAACGTCAATGCAATTGCCCCTGGATACATAGCAACCGATAACACGAAAACGTTGCAAGACGACCCAATACGCAGTGAACAAATTCTTGCACGCATCCCTGCTGGCCGATGGGGAAAGCCAGAAGACCTTGTCGGCCCTACCGTATTTTTAGCCTCAAGCGCCTCAGATTACATCAACGGAGAGATTCTTGTTGTCGATGGCGGATGGATGGGACGCTAAAATCCTA
>CAZOWD010000032.1:0-14813 GCA_964583225.1 uncultured Verrucomicrobiales bacterium
GCGTAGCTTTCATTAAATTTCAGAGAGTGCTACTCCTCTTAAAACTGGAGACCTTGATGCATTGGAGAGGGGCAGTTGGAGATAGGATAAATCTTGTAAAAACTAGGGAGTTTTGAATGCTATTTTCAGATGTATTCAAGGTCCGAGTTGAATGAGTTGGTTGGCGCTCTCTATGAGTTGGTCTTTCCAAGCGAGCTTGTTGAGCCAGTGCTCGGGGATACCTTTAACTCCGTAATATGCACCAGCGATTTGTCCGTAGACAGCACCTGTTGTGTCGGCGTCATCGCCGAGATTGACAGCGAGAAGCGCTCCTTCTTCAAAGGATTCGGAGTTCCAAAATGCCCAGAGTGCAGCTTCGAGGCTTTTGACGACGTAGCCACTTCCTTTGATTTCGGATTCCGTTTTATCTTGATAAGTGCCTGCTGCTATATCGGAAATGGAGGGGCAAAGATTTGGTGGATGAGGCGATTGAAAAAGAAATTTTTTGTTTTCCGCTGTGAATGCTTGAATGATGAGATGCGCGAAGAGTCGGCAAGCATCAACAGCTTCGAGAGTCCCATGGGTGGTGCGGGAGGATTCAGCAGCGGCTTCGATAGCTGCAGTTGGATCGTTAGCAAAAAAGATAGGGATGGGAGCGAGACGCATAATAGATCCGTTTCCTGCGCTTCGGGGATCGGTGGATCCTGAGTAAGGGTTACCCGTTTCTTCGTATCCTCGTAGCGCAGATCTTACGGTGACGCCTATGTCAAAACAATCACCTGTGACACTGTTTTCTCCTTCTTTCCACCATCTGATGTAGCGGTCGAGTTGATCGCTCAGGTCGATTCCTTGGTTTGCAATGAGGCTATCGGCGAGGCAGAGTGCCATGGATGTGTCATCGGTCCATTCTCCAGGATAAAGGTGAAATGGTCCCCCTCCTACGATGTCTGTGAGTGGGGTGAACGTGCCTCGTGGGGCAAATTCAACGGTGGTTCCGAGAGCGTCGCCAATGGCGAGACCGATGAGCGGACCTTGAAGTTTGTCTTGGGATAAAGTCATGTTGAGTTGGTTAGTTTAGTCTTCGCAGAGGGCTACGATACGGGCTTTTTCTAGATCGAAAGGAGTGAGTTCTAGCTGAACTTTGACGCCCACTTTGAGGTGTTCGTGAAGAGCAATATGAGCTTTAGCAACGTGTCCGATGGCAATTTTTCCGTTGGGGAGAGAAACGTGGTAGAGTTTTTCTGAAGGATTATCGGTGATTGTTCCTGTTGTGGTGATGGGTGGGTCGAACATGGGTTGGGAGGTTCTGGATTATAGCATTTAGAGTCAAGGGGTAAGATTTTGAAAATCTAGGTTTTGAGATCGAAGTTGAAATGTTTTTTGTGTGTTTATCCGAGGTCTTTCCATTTGACGAGGGAGGCGAGGGGGGCGAATCCATCGTGATGCCAAAAGAGAGTGGGGGTTTGGCTTTGGCCTAGCGGGCAAATGCGGTGGGCTGTGGGAAGTTGCTCACTAATGTTGGCTGCTGATTCGAGGTCGAACGGATAGAGGGAAATGGTGGAGAGATGCTGGGTTTCTTTTCCGAGTTTTGAGAGGTTTTTAGGTAACGGTTTGACGTAGATGCATCGGTTGAGGCAGGAGAGTTTGAGTGTGGGGGATGTTTCGCAAATGACGGTCCAGTTGAGTGAATTTGCGCTTTCCCAGATGGCAAATTCGTTGGTGGATTTGGTGTTGGCTGCTCGAAATCGGGTAGTTTCTCGTAGGTTTCGGATGCTTCCCGCTTCGGATAGGCTGAGCTGGGAGGCTGGCTCGTCACGGGTGAGCGTATCCATGGCTTCGGCTAAAAATTGGCAAAAGGAAAGGGCATCGCCTTGGACGGATTCGTTGATGTAAATCGCGTGCGGAGACAGGCACCCTTTTTGTTGATATGCACAGATGTCTTTAGCTGCGAGTTCTGCAGCTTCTTTAAATGAGCCAGCTTCTTCGTTGGGGCGCGTGGGGTGTGGTTTTCTGGAAACAATGCCAATGGAGATTTTGTGACCGTGAGGGATGAAGCGTTGGTCGGGACGAATCTTTTGTTGAATCTGCGCGATGGTATCGTCGGATCCAATCGCAATGACGGCTTGAATTGCGGGGGATTTCCAATGGTCGGAAGTGAGTTCTGTGTGTGTTTCGGTAAGTTTTTGAAGTTCGGGTGGTAGTTGTTGGAGCCAGTTGAGTAGTTCGGGAAGTCCGCTGGATGGAAGCTTGATGATGTTGTGAGAACCTAGAAGTAATCCGCGGAGAACGCTTTGGATTGCTGCATGTGGTGTGTTTCCGCTGACGATGTGTAAGATGGCTTGGGGCGCGATAGCCCGGCTCATCAGCGGTCCGTGTGGAGTGAACGAATCGAGCGTTTCTGGATGACCGAGTTCAGCCGAAACCCAGTCGATGAGGTCTTGATCTGTAAAATTACCAAGAAATTCGGGCGATTGGGCCGATTCCGCAAGGAGTTGAATTCTATCGAGCGTGGTCATGATGGTTGGGAGTTAAGTGAGTCGTCGGCTGCGCGGGAGCATCCACGGGGCAGGGCAGAGGGGTCGCGTCCGATGAGAGTGAATGATCGGTCGTCGTGGGCGATAGCGAGGTCTTGAGTTTGGATGGCGATAACGGAGTAGGCGTTGGCGAGATCGTAAATGGCAAGATGACCGAGGTTGCCCGGTGCTGCATCGAGTCCGGTAATGGGATCGATGGCTCGGATGCGTATCCATTCGGGACCCGTGTGAGGTCGGTTGAGCCCTTGAGTGTAAAATTGGCTGCTGAGCTCGGTCATGGAGTATTCATTAATGACAAAATCCAATGGGATCCCGAGGTGCTGGGTGAACATCGCATAGAGTTCTTCTTTTTTTAAGCTGCGTTGAGTTCCCTTGTATCCGCCAGTTTCCATCGCCCAGCTCCCTTCGGGAAGTTGAAAATGAGGAATGGGATCTTGTTCAAAAAAGTGAAGGAATGCGAGGGCTGTTCCCAGAAGTGCGATAGGTTGCTGGTTGGTGATGGAGTGATTGAGTGCTGATACAATCGCTTGGGTGTCGAGTTCTCCGTTGCTTTTTATGCCCCAAGTCGTTGAGCACCCCCAGTGTTCCGTGAGAGTTCCCATCATATGGGAGAGTGATGAATGTGGAGCGTCTTCAGGTTTTGGAGTGAGGATGATTGCTGTCGTTGCAGTTTGCGCCCATGTGGGTGCCGTTTGTTTCCACCCTTCTAATATGGAGCGTTCGTAGAGTTCTATTGATGGAAAATGGTGGTGTCCTTTGAGTTCTGTTGTGGTTCCCGATGTGTGGAATGTGTGCTCAGTTTGTTCGATGGGAAAGCTGACGAGTGGATGAGAGTGAAATTTGTAAGCGTCTGTGGGAACCGTAGGGATTTCTTGCCAGGTAGTGACCGTGGTGGGGGATTTTCCGAGTTGATCACAGTAGTTGCGGTAAGCGCGATTGTTTTGATACTGTGTGGAGAACGCAAGTAGTGCGAGCTCGTTGAAGTTTAATGGCGAAGAAGGAGGTGAAATAGCCCGAGTAACTTCTTGAACGAGTTGGGTGAGGGGAGGATGTTGAGAACTGGAGTGAGAGTGTGGCATTGTGTATTGGGCTGAGAGGTGGGTATAATTTTAGGTGCAAGATGACAAGTAAGTGTTGTGTATGACTTTCTTTTTGTGAAAAAAATATAGGGATGAGTGCTTGCTATGGCTTGACTTGAGTGCTAAAAGTGTGGATGTTTTGCGCGCGCTGGTTCTTCCGCCTCTTCTTTTTTGTTGAAATTAAATGAAATAAGGAGAGTTTTTTCGCCGTTTATATTTTAAGTTTATCGTGAAAAGCGTAACAACCCAACTTTTTAACCAGCCAACCAACATAACCTTAACAACTATGAAATTGTCAAAAAATATGCTGATGCCTATGGGGCTCGCTCTTCTTGTAGGAGCTTGTTCGCCTTACTATCCGCCTCATCCCAATGATCCAGCAGCTCAGCCTAAGAAGGCTCCGAATCAGCAAACATTGACGCCTGAACAGCAACGACTTTTGGAGCAGAGCCGAGCAGGTCAGCCTACTCAGCCAAGTGCAGACTCAGGATTGGCACCTAGCGGACCAACCGTGACTCCAGGAAGCTCAACAGGTTTGACTACTCCTTCAACGCCAAGACCGCCTGCACCGCCAACTAATGTTACCGCACCAAAGAAAGTGAACTACCCAACGGCGGCTTCTGTTCCAGGAAAGGACGGTTTCGTGTTTAACCCATACACTCACAATATTGTAGATGTGAAAGGGATTCCTTCGGGTAAGCTTTGTCGCGATCCTGAGGATGCTGATCCTACTCACAAGTTCCGCGTGCCATAAGAATTGGCGATTATTTTTTCTAAACAAGAACCGATGTCGCAAAATTTTGCGGGTCGGTTCTTGTTTTTTGTCTTAGATTCTGGCACTCACTGTCGCTGATGAAAAAACTGGCTGTTCTAGGAAGTGGATTACTTGGAGGGTCGATGGCGTTAGCTACGCAAAATCGACGCTCTGATTTGTCGGTTTCTTTGTGGGGAAGACGAGAAGAAGTCGTTGCTGAGGCCAAGAAACTGGGGATTGAACAGGCTACAACGAATTTAGAAGAAGCCGTTGAGGGGGCTGATTTGATTGTTTTGTGCACGCCCGTGGGTGCGATGTTGGGAGTTTTGGAGTCCGTGATTGATAAAGTTTCTCTGGAGGGAGTTATTGTGACAGATGTGGGGAGTGTGAAGCTTACTCCAAGAAATGCCTTAGAAGAGGTGACGAAAGCTTCTGGAGCAAAATACATAGGAAGTCACCCTATGGCAGGTTCGGAGCAGGCGGGGGTGAGCGCAGCGCGGGAGGATTTATTTGAAGGGGCTGCGTGCGTGATAACCAATGATTTTGCTTACGATGATGCGGATGTTTCAGCTCTTCGTGAGTTTTGGGAATCTTTGGGGTGTCGGTGTTTTTTGACAAGTTCGGAAGATCACGATCGGGTGATGGCGCGGATTAGTCATTTGCCTCACATCTTGGCATCGGTGGGCGCATTGGTTGGGTTGAATCACCCTGACGATGGCAAATTTGCAGGAAATGGCATGCGAGATACGACGCGTGTGGCATCGGGGCATCCCGAAATGTGGGCAGAGATTTTATTGCGAAACCGAGATTCACTCAAAGCTCCGATTGAAGAATCAGTCGGGCATTTGCGTGAAATATTAGCCCTTCTTGAAAATTCTGACGAAGAGGGGCTTGTGAAGTTGCTCTCCGATGCCAAAATTCTCCGAGATCAACTTCAGTAGTAGTTTTACATTCAACTTCTGTTCTTTTTAAAAAACGATTTTTATGTCCACAATCAAAGTTACCCCAATTCAAAATCTGGAAGCTTCTTTTGAAGTTCCAGGAGATAAAAGCATTTCTCACCGTGCCGCGATCCTTGCTGGATTGGCGTCAGGCACCACGCGAGTGGATAATTATCTTCCGAGCGAAGATTGTTTGTGCACGCTGAATGCGATGGCGAGCCTTGGGGTGAGCTATGACGTGCTGGATGAGCGAGAGGGGTATGGGCCTACTTCATTGCGGATTTACGGGCGCGAGATGAAATTAAAAGCCCCCGAAACCGTGGTGGATTGTGGAAACTCGGGAACGGGGATGCGTTTGTTGGCTGGAATGCTTGCCGCGCAGCCATTTGAATCGATTCTCACGGGTGACGCTTCGCTTTGTTCGCGTCCCATGGGGCGGATTATAAAGCCGTTGAGGCAAATGGGAGTTTCCATTTCTGCGGAAGGAGAAGTTGAAGGATGCGCCCCTCTTCGTTTGGGTGGAGAAACGGGCAATCTGAAGCCGATTACCTATGAAATGCCTGTGGCGAGCGCGCAGGTGAAAAGTGCTATTTTGTTGGCGGGGTTGTTTGCTAAGGGGGAGACTGTGGTTGTTCAGCCCAACATTACTCGTGATCATACGGAGCGGATCTTTGACCATTTTCAAATTCGTTCGCAGAGCGAAAATAACCGCATTTCCGTGGAAGGTGGACAGGTTCCTGTGGCTAAGGATTTGCATATTCCGGGAGATATTTCATCGGCTGCATTTTGGTTGGTTGCAGCTGCGGCTTTGCCAGGGGCAAAATTGACGATTGAAAAAGTGGGATTAAATCCAACGCGGGTAGCTGTGATTGATGTGCTGATTCGGATGGGGGCAGATATTCAAATTTCCAATCGCACCGGAGCTCAAGGTGAGCCGTGTGGAGATGTAACCGTGACTGGTGGCAAGCTTCACGGCACTGAAATTTTCCGAGAGGAAGTTCCCAATTTGATTGATGAAATTCCAGTGCTTGCTGTGGCGGGGGCGCTAGCCGATGGCCGGATGGTGATTCGGAATGCTAAAGAGCTTCGGGTGAAGGAGAGTGATCGGGTGGCTACTGTGGTGGCAAACTTGAAAGCGATGGGGGCTGAAGTTGAGGAGTTTGAGGATGGTATGGAAATTTCTGGAGGGCTTCCGCTCCACGCGGCGGAAATGGAAAGCTTTGGCGATCATCGAATTGCGATGGCGTTTATCATTGCCGGTTTGTTTGCCGAAGGCGAAACAATCATGCACAACACGGATTGTATCAACACGTCTTATCCTGGGTTTTCCGATCATTTAAACTCGATCCAAAACGCTAATTCTTAATATTAAAATTATGACTACTGAATCTCATTACGCCATCGCGATCGATGGCCCCGCCGCTTCAGGGAAAAGCACTGTAGCCCGTAAACTCGCGGAACGTCTCGGTTTGATTATGATCAATACGGGAGCGATGTATCGCGCGATAGCATGGGCATCGATTCAAAAAGGCGTGGATGCAAATGATGCTCCCGCAGTGATTGCGATGCTCGGGGAATTGGATATTTCCTGTGGTGTGCGCGATCAGGGGTCGATTATCTTGATTGACGGTGTTGATCCTGGCGATGCACTCAAGGGCGATGATGTTAACGCGCGGGTTTCGGCGATTGCTTCGATTCCTGAGGTGCGTGACCTTTTGGTGGAAAAACAGCGTGAGTATTTAAAGCTGGGAAGTTTGGTGATGGAAGGGCGCGATATCGGATCGGTTGTTTTTCCTGATACTCCTTATAAACTTTACATCGATGCTTCAGAAGAAGTGCGTTTGGCGCGTCGTTCAGCCGAAGGGTCAGTCGAGGAATTAGCCAAACGGGACAAAGATGATAGTAACCGTAAAGTTTCACCGTTGGTGATTGCCGAGGGGGCAACGGTGATTGATAGTTCGGAAATGACCATTGAAGAGGTTGTTGAAAAGGCTGTAGAGTTGCTTCGGGAAAAAGGTTTGGAGGTTTAATGTTGTTGAGATAGAATAATAAATGTCATGAAAACTGTATATTGGTTAAGCCGTTTGCTGTGGGAAAAGGTATTTATTTGCTTTTTTGGATTCCGCGTTGTGGGGCGTGAAAAGTTGCTGTCTGAGGGACCCGTGGTGGTAGCATCAAACCACGAAAGTTTTCTTGATCCGCCTCTCGTGGGTGTGATGTTTCGTCACGAGGTGTATACTTTGGCGCGCAAAACGTTGTTTCGTGGATTTGGAGCGTGGCTTTATCCGCGGATGAATGCGATTCCGATTGATCAGGAACGGCCTGATATGGCGAGTCTGAAAAAGATTATTAAGCTGCTACGTCAAAAAAATCATGTGGTGATCTTTCCTGAAGGCTCTCGCACATTGGATGGAAATCTTCAACCTGCAGAGGCGGGGACGGGGTTGATTGTTGCAAAAAGTAAAGCGGTGGTTCAGCCTATTCGTATTTTTGGGGCTTACAATGCTTTGCCACGTGGGTCTTCAAAATTGAAGTTTACTCCAATTACAATCGTCGTTGGGGATCCCATCACTTTTACGCCAGAGGAGCTTAAAGCAAAAGGGCGCGATGATTACCAAAAAATCTCAGATCGGATTATGGATGAGATTTCGAAGCTGACATTGGATTAGCGTTTTTAGAGGTCCTTTCTTGGCGCTAAAGCGATAAAGAATGAGATTCTGCTTGTCAGTTGGGTGATTCGCATTTATTGCGTGTGCGCATCAGCTCTGCGACTACTCGGGGGTGGGTCATCGGACCCACTCTTTTGTGTCTCATGGCAAAGCCTTAGAATTGCGACGGATTTTCTGTCCAATGCGAGGATAGCATCAAAATTTTAACCGTTTTCTATTTTTACACCAGCACCGCCATGACTAACGATATTGTAGCACTCATTGATTTTTACGAGAAAGAAAAAGGAATCGCTCGCGAGAAAGTTCTCGCAGCACTCGAATACGCATTTCTCTCTGCTTACCGGAAAATGGTTCCTGGTTCTGATAAAATTGAGAGCCTGCGTGTTGATATCGACACTCGCAAAGGAGATGCCGATATTTATGCGACTCTTACCGTTGTTGCCGATGACGATTATATCGACAAATTTAATGAGGTTCCTTTGACGCTGGCTCAAAGAAGTAAAGAGGACGTCGAAGTCGGAGATGCGCTTGATTTTAACGTAACTCCTAAAAACTTTGGTCGTATTGCTACTCAGACAGCCAAGCAAACCATGATGCAGCGTTTGCGTATGGCTGAGAAAGAGATGATTTACGAAGAGTTTAAAGATCGCGCCGGTGATATTGTCACTGGAACGGTTCGTCGTTTTGAAAAAAGCGATGTCTTGATCGATCTTGGCAAGTTTGAGGGGCGTATCCCGTCTCGTGAGCGTGTTGTGACCGAAGACTATAACGTGGGAGACCGGATCCGCGTGTATGTTGTCGCTGTTGAAAACGAAGCTCGCGGTCCTGAAATTATCCTTTCACGGAGTCATCCTAATTTTGTTCGTCGTTTGTTTGAGTCCGAAGTGGCTGAGATTGCAGATGGAACGGTTGAGTTGCGCGGGGTTGCTCGCGAGGCCGGTTACCGAACCAAAGTTGCGGTGTCTAGTAACGATGAAAAAGTCGATCCTGTTGGAGCCTGTGTGGGACTTCGTGGTTCTCGCGTGAAAAACATCGTTCGCGAACTCAATAACGAAAAAGTGGACATTATCCGCTGGAGTTCTGATCCCGAAGAGTTTGTGGTGGAAGCTTTAAAGCCTGCTAATATCCGAAGCATCAAACTCGATGAGGCGAATCGTGTGGTTTCTGTAACTGTCGATGAAGATGAGTTGAGTAAAGCCATTGGTCGTCGTGGTCAAAATGCACGACTTTCAGCTAAGCTGTTGGGCTGGGACGTTCAGGTTAGCAAAGATGAAAGCCAGCATGAACAGTTCAAGGCTCGCGTAGAAGACGCAGCAACGAGCTTGGCTGATATGCTTGGACTTGATGCTGAGAAAGCCGAAAAACTTTACCGAGCTGGTGGTGCAACCGCGGAGCTTGTAGCTCAAATGCCCGCCAATTACATTGCGACTCAACTCGATATTTCCGAAGAAGAAGCCGAAGAGCTTCTCAAAAAAGTTACTCCGAGCGAGTAGTGCATGAGTTCGGTGGTTGATCCATCGAACCACATTAACTTTTTTCTATTATTCCTTTTATTTTCAGTTTATTCTGACCCCCCTCAAACCAACCATTTAATTTTAATTTCAATTCAGCATGGCAGATTCCAGCGACACTCCTAAAAAAAAGAATGAGGTTCTCGACCTTCTCGACGATTCCTCAAAAAAGCTCTCGCGCCGTGAGCGTCAACGGGCCAAAGCTTCTAAAGTGGAAACAGTCGACCAAAAGAAAAAGGCGGCTTTAGACATTTTTGAAGATGAGGGTAAGAAGAAAAAGAATTCTGTGGTGAAGAAAAAGGGTGGCATGCAAAATAAAATGCCAACCATTTCTAAGGTGATTGATAAGCAAAAGCGCGAAGCCGCAGAAGAGTTTATTGCATCACACCAGAAAGTTGAGGCAACGAATTTGATTGATCCTGAGAAGTCAGAAAAAGTTGCAGAACCTGCCGCGGATTCCGCTGAAGATGCCACTCCTGTTATTGCGAAAGAGGGGAACGTGATCAGCATCAAACCCCCGATCATCGTGAGTGTTTGGCCGATTTGATGAATCTGAAATCGTTCCAACTCATGGCTGATCTCATTAAGCTTGAAGTTTTTGTGGCGCCACATCAAGCGATCGAGCCAGAGATTGCTGAAAAACTTTGCCAGATGCACGGGTTTATCTTTGAGCGTGAAAAGCGTGAAAAGGGAGGCGGAGTGCACAAGAAAAAGAAAAAAGTCAAAGAGCCTAAAGCCGTTGATAAAGAGCCTGAAGATAAACTTGAGCTTCGTGCTCCCATTATCACATTCATGGGTCACGTTGACCATGGTAAAACATCTCTTCTCGATTACATCCGTAAAAGCCGAGTTACAAAAGGTGAGGCTGGTGGAATTACCCAGCACATTGGGGCTTATCGTGTAGAACACGAAGGACGCCCGATTAGTTTTATTGATACTCCAGGCCACTCAATTTTCTCTGAAATGCGCGCCCGAGGTGCTGATGTTACAGATATCGTAGTGTTGGTGGTAGCTGCGGATGATGGCATTATGCCTCAGACGATTGAAGCTATCAAACACGCTCAAAAATATGACAAAACCATCATTGTTGCTATCAATAAGTGCGACACAACGGGGGCTGATCCTATGCGGGTTAAAACTCAACTCATGGAGCATGGGTTAACGCCTGTTGATTTCGGTGGTGATATTGAGTGCGTTGAAGTTTCTGCTCTGACAGGACAAGGTATGGATGAGCTTATCGAATTGATGGCACTTCAGGCCGAAGTTCTCGAGCTTAAAGCGAATCCTGGAGCGAATGCTCGGGCCGTTGTGATTGAGGCTCGTGTGCAACCTGGCCGCGGACCGACTGCTACCGTGATGGTGCAAGCTGGAACGCTCAAAGTTGGAATGCCTTTCATCTGTGGACCATTTTCTGGTAAAGTGAAGAGCATGCTGAACGATAGAGGGGAAGTTGTGAAAGAAGCAGGCCCTTCGACTCCTGTTGAAGTTCTCGGATTTGCAGAGTTACCCAATGTGGGAGATGAACTCGTTCAAATGAAGACGGAAAAGGCAGCCAAAAAACTTTCTGAAGAACGCTGCTTAGAAACCCGTGATAACCGTCTCCAGCGTCCTAAGAAGAGCCGGATGGAAGACCTTATGGCCATGGTGCAGGGGGATACAAAAGCTCAGCTTAAACTCATTCTCAAAGGGGATGCGCAAGGATCTGTCCAAGCCATTCAAAATGCGATTGGTCAAATCAAGAGCGATAAAGTGGAGCCTCGCTTCATCAGTGCTGCTGCAGGTTCGATCACGGAGTCAGATATTTTGATGGCGAGCTCAGCCGATGCCATTGTGCTTGGTTTTAACACGAAAGTGGAAGCTAATGCCGTTCGTGCAGCGAAGCGCGAGGGAGTTCAAATTAAGCTTTTCTCCATTGTTTACGAACTTATCGATACCGTTGAGGAAGCGATGCTTGGAATGCTTGATCCTTTGACTCGTGAAACGATCATCGGTCATGCTGAAGTCATGCAGGTATTCAAGGTGAAGCGCGGTCGTGCAGCGGGTTGTATCGTTCGCGATGGCAAGGTCACCCGCACGGCTCACGCTCGTGTTCTTCGTGGTAAAGTTCCTGTTTATGATGGTAAAATGTCAACGCTTCGTCGTCACCAAGATGAGGTGGAGGAAGTGAAGCAGGGAATCGACTGCGGAATCCGTCTGGGAGACTTCGACGAATACGAGGTGAAAGATATTATCGAGTGTTACATCCTTGAAAAAGTAGAGCAGACACTCTAGTCGGAAATTATCATTTGATTTAAAACTGTTATGTCACAACGACTCGACCGCATTAACGAACTGCTTCGCCGTGAAATTAGCACGGTGCTGCAGCGCGAGTTTGAATTTCGAGATTGTCTCGTCACCATCAGTGCCGTTGAGATTACTCAAGACCTCCGCGAGGCTAAAGTTTTTGTGAGCATTTTGGGAACTCCTCCAGGATCTGTTCTCGAGAAGCTAAAGCAAAAGCGTGGCTTGATTCAGAGCCGAATTGCCAAACGCGTTGTGTTGCGTTGCACGCCGGTTCTTATGTTTAGAGTGGATAACTCTGCAGAACGCGGCGTGGAGATGGTAAACGTTTTGGATGAGGTTGATAAATTGCCTAAGGCTCCACCTTTGGAAGATGAAGAAGAAGGAGCAGAGTAGAATGGTTTGTTATTGTCACGGGTATACCGTGGACGATATCGAAAACGATGCCGCTCAGCATGGTAAATCATTGATTTTCGAGCGGATTCAACAGGAAGCAAAAGCGGGAAACTGCGATTGCAAAGTGAAGAATCCTAGCGGGGGATGATGTTTGGGCGAGGTTCGTCAGTTGGCGAATAAGATAATAAAGATGAAAAATTCTTAATTTTTCTCGAAGGCGTCTTGCTTTCTGAGGATTGTTTTTGTAACGTTTGTTTTGACGAAGCGTGGAATCGTTCTACGTTGTCAGGATTATCGTTTTTTTTCATTATGAAATTATCTAAATTATCATTAATCGGGCTGGGCGTTGCGCTTAGCATTTCTTCTGTTGCCACTGCTGAGGCGTCTCCTATTAAATCAAAAGCTGAGTTGAAGGCTGCGGCTAATGCTAAAATTAAGCATACTACCGCCAAGGAGTTGAAGGCTCTGAAGGATTCTGGAAGCGTGATGCTTTTGTTGGATATCCGGACCGAAGCTGAGTTTTTAGCAGGTCATATCGAGGGGGCTTTGTGGGTGCCTCGTGGAAAGCTTGAGTTTAGTATTTTGAAGCTCACCAAGGATCCTAATGCGAGAATCATTTTGTGTTGTCGCACTGGTTCTCGTTCAGCACTTGGAGCGCTTTCACTTCAGGAGATGGGATACAAAAACGTATCAACTCTCGATGGTGGATTTGCGGGGTGGTCCGAGGATGAAGGGTTTCCCTTCTTTAACTTTCATGGGAAGATGAAAATGCTCGATTACGAAAAAAAGGAAAACCCTGGAATTCGTCCTCCTGCACCTAAAGAATAAAGAGCTTTTGAGGACTCACCTTATTTTTGTGGTGAGTTCATAAATTCTAAAAAGAACCCAGCGTTTTGGATGAAACGCTGGGTTTGAAGTTGATGGGGCTTGTGTTTGAAGGTGGTTTAGAAGGGGAGCTTAGGAAATTTTCCGCCACCACCTCCTTTGCCAAGAAGTTTTTCGAGTCCCTTCATGTCATCCATGCCTTCCATATCTCCGAGTCCTTCCATTCCGCCCATTTGTTTCATCATTTGGCGCATTTTGCCCTTAGAGCGCATCATTTTACGCATTTGATTAAACTGTTTGAGGAAGCGGTTGACTTCGATCGTTGTGTTGCCTGATCCTGCTGCGATCCGACGGCGACGTGATCCTTTGACGAGTTCTGGGCGAGCTCGCTCACGTGGGGTCATGGAGAGCACGATGGCTTCCATTCGTTTCATTTTCTTTTCGTCAAATGCGTCAGATGGAATTTGTTTTTTGATTTTGTTAAATCCCGGAAGCATGCCAAGAAGTCCATCGAGCGGACCTAGCTTGCGAAGCATGTTCATTTGGTCAAGGAAGTCGTTGAAATCGAATTTGCCAGACTGAAGCCGTTTGGCGGCATTCATGGCTTCTTTTTCGTCGATGTTGCCAGCAACGCTTTCAACCATACTCACGACGTCACCCATGCCGAGAATTCGGCTGGCCATGCGGTCGGGGTGGAAAACGGCAAATTGGTCAAGCTTTTCACCTTCACCGATAAATTTGATGGGTTTGCCTGTGACCTGACGCATGGAGAGGGCCGCGCCACCTCGAGCGTCACCGTCGAGTTTTGTCAGGATGATACCAGTGATTCCAACGGCATCGTCAAAGTGCTGAGCTACGGAAACTGCTTGTTGTCCTGTTGCGGAGTCGGCGACGAGGAGCGTTTCGTTTGGCTCGATAAATTTGTGTAGTTCTTTGAGTTCGTTAACCAGTTTTTCATCGATTTCTTGACGACCAGCGGTGTCGAAAATGAGAGCTGTTCCTTGTTGGAGTTTAGCCCATTCGATGGCTTGTTTGGCTACTTTGATGAGGTTTTTCTCGCCAGGTTCGGGGGTGAAGCAGGGGACGTCAACTTGTTCGGCTAGAGTGGCGAGTTGATCGATAGCGGCTGGACGATAAAGGTCGCAAGCAATGAGCAATGGTCGACGCCCATCCTTTTTGAGTCGGAGTGCGAGTTTTGCTGCAGTGGTGGTTTTTCCTGCTCCGTTGAGTCCGCACAGTAGGATGTGTGCGGGTGGGTTAAGGTCGAGTTCTTCGCTGTCGCCTCCGAGGAGAGCCGTGAGTTCGTCGTTAAAGATTTTGACGATTTGTTCGCCGGGTTTGATGGATTTTGCAACATCCACACCCATGGCGCGTTCTTTGACCTTGGCGATGAAATCTTTGGCGACACTAAATTCAACATCGGCTTCCAAGAGGGCGAGTCGAATTTCGCGGAGGGCGTCTGTGATGTTTTTTTCTGAGATTTTTCCGACACCACGAAGGTTGCGGAACGTTTTATCTAGGCTTTCTGAGAGAGATGAGAACATGGGGAAATAGAAGTGATTGGTGAGGTTTTTTGGTGATTATGTGAGGAATCGTGTAAGTGTTTGAGCTGGTTTGCAGAATGTCTTGTGCAAGTGATAGCTGAAAAAACTGAAAAGGAGTTGGTTGTGCAGAAAAGGGTTAACGTGATTTTTGCCAGATTTGACAGAATTTTTTTGAGCTTTTAAGGGGCTGGTTTGTTTTGTGTTATTGGGAGATTGGTATTTCTTCGATTTCTTCGGAGAGGGATAGTTCCGCAAGTTTGAGAGCTGCGTGAATTTTGAAGTCGATGAGTAGCCCTTGTTT
>CAZOWD010000033.1:0-5146 GCA_964583225.1 uncultured Verrucomicrobiales bacterium
CCGTGGGATGAACACCCACAGGCACATTCGACTGAGCTTTAACAAACTGTTTCACCACTTCTCCAAATGCGTGAGATGGATTTTCAACTTCGATCAATGCCGCCTCTGCTGGAGTCCCTGGCACGCCTGGTGGAATGAGAACCACACCAGCTTTGGTATCGAGGTAATCTTGGTGGTATTTTTCATTGCCGAGAAATGAAACCTCTGTGGCATCCGCCTCATCGAGAGCCGCCATACCAAGAATCGGTTGAGCATTTTCTGAACAAGCAGAACGGATAAGTTTTCCTCCAGTAAGGGCGACGATTTCTTCCAAGGTGAGTTGCATGATCTAATAGTGGTAGTTTGTTGACGGCGGATATAAACCGAGATTTAAGAAAAACTCAAGGGCTCCCTGCCCCAAATCATTGATTTCTAAAAAAACTGACACCAAGAGCTAAAAAAAATCTGTCTAATTCTTTAAAAATCCTGTTAACCCCTCTCAGCGCCAACACACTAGAACTCACCCTTTTTCGTTTTTTATCATGACCATTCACGAACCCATCGAACTACTCGCTCCAGCTGGATGCTTTCCTTCTCTTCAAGCAGCTATTGATAACGGAGCCGATGCTGTGTATTTCGGTTTGGCTCAACTCAATATGCGGGCGCGGGCGCGGAGGTCGTTTAATGTGCCCGATCTCAAAGAAATCATCACCCGACTTCACGATGCGGGAGTGAAAGGATATCTGACGCTCAACACATTACTTTACGAACACGATCTCAAACTGTGTCAAAAAATGCTGGAGACAGCGGCTGATGAAAACGTGGATGGCGTGATTCTCTCCGATATGGCTGCGGTGCAAATGGCCAACAAACTTGGGTTAGAAGTGCACCTTTCCACCCAGCTTTCCCTGTCCAACTTCGAATCCGTCAAATTTTATGCGCCGTATTGCGATCGGGTGGTGCTTGCGCGCGAGCTCAACCTTCCCATGATTCGTTCCATCTACGATAAAATCAACGATCAGAAGTTAGTTGGTCGTAACGGACGCCCCATGGAAATCGAGGCGTTTGCGCACGGTGCGCTTTGTATTGCCGTATCAGGGCGATGTGGCATGAGTTTATTTAACTCCAACGCTTCCGCCAACCGAGGCGCCTGCGAACAAAACTGCCGTAAAGAATACATCATGACGAGCGTGGAGGATGGAAAACAGCTCAAACTCGATAACAACTTTATCATGAGTCCAAACGATATCGCGACGCTTGATTTTATGGATCAACTTCTCGAATCGGGTGTTCGGGTGCTCAAAATCGAAGGTCGAGGGCGCAGTCCTGAATACGTGGCGGCGGTCGTGCGCGCTTACCGCAAAGCGGTCGATGCCGTGCTCGATGGCACGTTTAGTCCGCAGTTGGTAAAATCCCTCTACCCTCAACTTGAAGGCGTGTTCAACCGAGGACTTTCAAGTGGATATTACTTAGGCCGAGAGCAAGGATGGGCAGCAGATGCGGGTAACAAATCCAAACGACGCAAAGTATTTGTAGGTAGTGTCTCTCACGCTTATCCCAAAGCGGGCGTTATCGTAATCAACTCTACCGCCTGCCCATTTAGCCAAGGAGAAGAATATCTTGTTATTGGAGATACCACTGGGGTCGTTGAAGGAAAAGTTGACGAAATGCGCACCCAACAGGAGAATGGAGAAATGGTTCCTTCTCACACATCTGAAAAAGGGCAAACGATCACCCTCAAAATCGGCACCAAAGCGCGAACAAACGATAAAGTTTACAAAATTGTAGAAAACTAAAACTCCCCATGCTTCGAATTCGACATAAAGTATCTGAATGCGTTGGTTGCCGTCATTGCGCAGACACCGCCCCCCATTATTTTAAAATGGATGAAGATGGTATTGCGCAATTGATCGACGCAACGACTCAAGGAGTGTTTCAAGTAGCTGAAGGGTTTGAGGAAGACCTCCAAGCTCTGAAAGAATCCGAAGAAGGATGCCCCGTGAATATTATTTATGTGGATGAATAGAGCCAACGGCAAACAACTCACTCTTCCCCATCTTGATTTGTGGTTTGTTGCTCTTCAGGCTGAACCAACCCTTGAAAGGTTTGAATCCACTGAGGGGCATTTTTGTGGGTGATGTTGGCCTCTAAAAATTTAAGCATTCGGAGCGCTGCCCCTCGCTGGTCTCCGGCTTTGAAACAATCCAATTCCATTTGCCAAATCAGCTCAGGTTTTCTTTCGGTTAAAAACTTTTCATAACCCGCAGAGCGCCTGTTTTTCTTCATCCCAATGCTTTTCTTTTTTTTGTTTTTTCCGCCCTCGCTAGAGGCTGCATCTTCTTCGTTCCACTTTTCAAAAACCCACTGTTCTTGTTGAATTCTATGTTTCCACGCAGAACGCATCATTGAAATGTCAGACTTTGCCCGAAGAGGTGGAAGAACAACTTTTTCGTAAACTTGACCAATATCAAATGCTGAGGTGGGCCAATTTTTCACCTTAATGTTCAGTTTGTAGGCTCTAGCAAACACGGAACTCAGCACGTTTTGATGCAACACATTACGGCGTGATTTTAACTTGCTGGCATTTGCAAAAATTTTATCTAAATGCTCCACCGCACGCCGACCTAACTCGGCCGTATCTCCATCTTTTTCCGCAGCCTCAATGCTTAATAGTAGCCAAGAAAGTTGAAGCCGTAACGCCATACGCATCGAGGAAGAACTGATCATTTCTTTGTTCCTTTCGTTGCGCTTCCATTCTCGAAATGCTTGAGAATCACGTTTAGCTTCAATATAATCTACCTGTTCTAAACATTTTAAATATAACTTCATCGTTGCGTCATCTGATCTGATAGCTGAACGGAAATCGGAAACGGCTCGACGGTAAAGCCCGCTCACTCGCGCATCGGAACGCTCCTGGATTTTTTCCAATTTTTCGATCAGAGCTACTCGATCAGCATCGGTAAGTTCTGATACTTCAGTTTTTTGTGCGGCTAAACACCAAGAAGATGCCGTAAATAATAACGAAAATGTTAAACCGTAAGACAACAAAGCCGAACTTCTTTTTTTGAATGAGAAAGTCATAAATAAAGTGTGTGAAAAATGCGCGAGCTTCAACAACCGTCAAAACTCAAATCGATGCGGTAGAACATACTCAAAATAAAAAATGAAACTAGCTTCATTTTAAAAATAACGATTCAGCATCGGGTGTAAGTTTTTCTTGGTCTCTTCAGGCCAAAATTCTTTAGGTGTCATGATAGCTGTAGCCAAGGCGTTATGCTCTGGCCAATGGGGAGAATCTGGAATTTCAGCCACTGCTCGAGCTACAATTTTTTGAGCTAATGCCGAGTTTGCCGTCAGGTGACCAATTACGGCATCTGCGCTCACATCCTCCTCTTCCTCATGCCAACAATCGTAATCCGTCACCATGGCTAAGGTAGATAACGCGATTTCAGCTTCCCTCGCTAATTTAGCTTCTGGAAGATTGGTCATTCCAATGACATCAAAGCCCAACTGACGGTTCGCTTCACTTTCTGCTCGAGTTGAAAACGCGGGGCCGTCCATATTCACATAAGTCCCTCCGTCATGCACCGTTGCACCTTCCTCTAAAGCGGCTTTTTGTAAAATGGATCGTAATCCCATGCTCACGGGATCTCCAAATCCAACATGAGCAACAATTCCATTTCCAAAAAACGTATGGTGTTCTCGACGACTCGTTCTGTCGAAATACTGATCAGGTAACACAATCTCACGGGGCGCATACTCCGCTTTCAAACTCCCAACGGCAGTTACACAAATTAACCACCTCACCCCCAAACTTCGCATGGCCCAAATATTGGCTCGATGATTGATTTCGTGAGGTAATAACCGGTGCCCTCGCCCGTGACGAGGCAAAAACCAAACCTGACGACCCGCAATCACGCCTCCAACCAAAGCGTCTGATGGCTCCCCAAATGGAGTTTCAACCACCCGTTCTTCGGTTTTCTCAAATCCAGCCATCTCATAAAGACCGCTCCCCCCAATCACGCCAACAGCATTGTCATTCATGGAAATTAGACCTACCCCCACAAAAGAAAAATAAAAGAAAAATCCAGCAAAAACCTTTGTTTCATGAAGAGGTTAACTTCCTCTCGACGTAGAATCTCTCTACGTACCATACGGTCTTTGCTGGCTGTCAGAGAGCCAAAAATTAGAAATCTTCTCAGATCCTATATTGCTCGATGAAGGAACTGATCCCTCAAACGCGCACCCGCTGACGCGGGTTAGGTAAACCTGCCCCTGCAACTTCGCAAGTTGTTTTTAATACTTAAAATTAAATAATTCTAAATCATCCCCACAAGCCTCGATTTAGATTGATTTTACTCGCATCCATGCGCAGTTGTTTGTAATGAGTTTCTATGGTTTCACCATCGTCGATCCCTCAACTTCACCTTCACAAGCCATTGGAAGATTTACAGAATCAGGGCGTATTTTCCTACGGGTTATTTGAAGATAACATCCAAGAAGCACCGAATCGAACGGCTCTTCACCGACACAACTTTCACGAAATCTTCATTTTTTCGGAGGGGTCTGGTATTTACTCTTCGGATTTTCAAGATCATCCAATCGAGGCTCCATGTGCAGTTATTGTGCGTGCTGGCACCTGCCACCAATGGAAAAACATCCAACAACTAAAAGGGGTGATTTTGGGAGTCGATCTTGAATTTTTGGGGCTTTCTAGTCGCACTGATGGAACCATCTCCATTTTACGTCCAAGCGGACCTCACGTTTTTCCTCTGCATCAAAAAAATCTCACTGGTTTATCTTCTCACATCCAACGAATCGAACGCGAATGGCAGAATCATCTTGTCAATCGTCAGACTGCAATCCGAGCTTCTCTGACTCTTATTCTCATTGATTTATTGCGATGTTTTGAGTCTCAACAACCGACAAACCCAAACGATTCAGCGAGCGCTCGACTTTATGCTGATTTTCTCGAACTCCTCGATCAAACATGGAAAACCTCACCGCGTCCCAAAGATTTAGCCGAAGTCTTACACGTTTCCCCTGATTATTTATCCGCGACACTACGTGAGGTTTCAGGCTCAAACACGAGCGATCTTATTTCAGAACGTATTGTTTTAGAAGCGAAACGATTGCTAGCGCATTCTCGGATGGGGATTGCTGAAGT
>CAZOWD010000033.1:5246-14754 GCA_964583225.1 uncultured Verrucomicrobiales bacterium
ATGAGCGGACTGGATCTCAAGAATCGTTTCCTGATGGCGCCCATGACTCGCTCACGCGCTTCTCAACCAGGAAACATTCCTAACGATCTCATGGCGACTTATTACGGTCAACGAGCATCGGCAGGCCTCATCATTTCCGAAGCGACTCAAGTTTCGTTACAAGCCCAAGGATACGCCAATACGCCAGGGATCTACACCCAAGAACAAGTCGAAGGGTGGAAAAAAATAACTTCTAAAGTGCATTCCAAAGGCAGTAAAATTTTTGCTCAGCTCTGGCATGTTGGTCGGGTTTCCAGTTCGCAAGTGAACGGACTACAACCTTTAGCTCCATCAGCGATTCCCGCAAAAGATACCAAGGTGTATATTTTTGATGGAGCGCCTAACGGAGACGCCACCATGATTCCCGTGGATGAGCCCTTAGAGATGACTCGCGATGACATACAACAAACCATCAAAGACTTTCGCAACGCGGCTCGAAATGCCATCGATGCAGGTTTTGACGGAGTTGAAATCCACGCCGCTAACGGCTACCTCATCGATCAGTTTTTACGCAGCAACTCCAACCAGCGAACGGATGAATACGGGGGCAACCAGCAAAACCGCATCCGATTACTTCTCGAAATTACAACTGCAATCATCGAGGAGATAGGAGCACCTCATACCGGGGTTCGACTCTCCCCATTCATTTCTTTTAAAGACATGGACGATCCCGAGATTCTTGACACAACGATACTCGCTGCCGAAGAACTCGAAAAACTCAAAGTGACCTACATTCACCTTTGTGAGGCCGATTGGGACGATGCTCCTGAAATCCCTAATGATTTCCGCCGCGAACTTCGCAGGATTTATTCCCGCACGCTCATAGCCACAGGAAACATGACACCTGAAAAAGCCAACCAACTTCTCGAAGCAAACCTTATCGATCTCGCTGGATTTGGCAGAAAATTTCTCTGCAACCCCGATTATCCAGAGCGCGTAGCGCAAAATGCTCCCATGAATGAAATCTCTGATACCCATACGCTTTTCGGAGGACTCGGCGCCCGCGGTTATACGGATTACCCATTTCTTTCTGAATAGGGTTCACGTCCCCCTCCCCTTTAATGCTTGGGAAAACGCCCCCATAATTTCCCATTTCTAAGCCTCTTCTATTTTTTGTTTGCGAAGTCAGAAAAATAGAAGAGGTTCTTGTTTATGCCCCTCAAACTCAGCATCCACATTTTTCTTTTATTGTTTTCTTCCTTAGCCCTTCAAGCTGGAGACTTCCTGCCATTAAGCAAAACATTCATTGGTCAGAAAAAATTTAACCGTATCGCCCAAAAAGCGGTGAGCCAACACTGGGGAAAACTCCCCATCGACCAAAGAATGGTTAAAATTGCCAAAGAACTCGAAGGAACACCCTATAAATCCTACACTCTGGAAATCGACGATCACATAGAAAGCCCATCGGTCAACTTTAACGGACTCGATTGTTGGACGTTTTTTGAGACCTGTCTTGGATTTTCCAGAATGCTCGAAACTCCCAAACAGCATTACACGCCCCAAGATTTACTTCGAGAAATCGAATTTACACGTTACCGGGGCGGCAAATGCAAAGGGAATTACCTCGATCGACTTCACTACTTAGCCGAATGGTTTGCCGATAACGACAAACGCAAAACCATCAAAAACATCACGCGAAAGTTCCCCCACGAGCGGATGCACAACAAATGCCAAGAAATGACTATTCTATGGAAAAGTTATCGTTATCTCAAACACAACCCTAACCTACGCAAGGGCATGGCAAAACACGAAGCTCGCATCAGTAAAATGAAAGTTTACATGGTGCCCAAAGATAAAGTTGCCAGCATCGAAAACAAACTTAGAGATGGAGATATTATTGGAATTGCCTCTAAATATGACGGCGGGTTCTGCTCGCATGTTGGCATTATCATCAAAGATTCCAAAGGCCGTGCCCATTTCATGCACGCGTCAACCACTTACCACAAAGTTGTTATCGATACTACGATCTCCCAATACCTCAAAAAATTTAACAAACACGCGGGAATCCTAGTGGGACGCCCCCAGTAATTTGACTTCCAACTTTTTATTTTCTCTCCTACTCTCCGCGCATGCCCAACATTCATCCGACCGCTCTAGTTAGCCCCGAAGCTCATTTAGCCGATGACGTCACCGTCGGTCCATTTGCGATCATTGACGCAGGAGTTGAAATAGGATCGGGATGCACCATTGGTCCACGCGCTTGGATTACTGGAAATTTGACAAAACTTGGGAAAAACAACCAAATTGGTTGTGGCGCCATCATCGGAGATAACCCGCAAGACGGTTCATTTGACACTTCCACTCCGAGTGGCGTGATCATCGGAGACAATAACCGCTTCGGAGATTACGTCACCATTCACCGTAGCACATTTGAAAATGCCAACACCACCATTGGCGACAACAACTTTTTAATGATCGGCACCCATGTGGGGCACGACTGCTCCCTCGGAAATGACAACAATATGGCAAACAACGTTCTACTCGCTGGACACGTTCACATAGGAAGCAAAGTTTTTCTTGGCGGTGGCGCAGGATTTCACCAATTTATCAAAATTGGAGATTTTGCCATGGTGCAGGGAAATGCAGCAATCACCCGAGACGTGCCCCCGTATTGTTTAGCTCATGGACAAAACAAACTTGCGGCTCTCAATGTCGTCGGGTTGCGCCGTGGTGGGTTTTCACCCAAAGAACGCGCCGACATCAAACGCGCCTACAAGTTACTTTTCACTGGCGGTGGAAGTTTAAAAGACGCTCTGCTTGAAGCCGAGAAATACGAATGGACTCCAGGGGCTCAGGTTCTTCTCGATGCCGCACGCAATCCATCCCGCAAAGGGATTTTATCCCGCTAATGCGTCGCCATAAATTTTCTAAATTTCGCATTTTCAAACCGTAAAACTTCCCTAAGTTACCTCCCGTGAGTTACCAGGTCTTCGCCCGCAAATACCGTCCGGAAACATTTGATGATGTTCTCGGTCAGGATCATGTTATTTCAACCCTCAAAAACGCAATTACCCGCAATCGCCTTGCCCACGCATGGCTGTTTGTAGGTCCTCGGGGAACGGGTAAAACGACCACGGCTCGGATCTTAGCCAAAGCATTAAACTGCCCCGACGGTCCCAACGTCAACTTTGATCCCAATGCGCCTATTTGCAAACAAATAGCGGAAGGCACATCGCTGGACGTGCTCGAGATTGACGGAGCTTCCAACAACGGCGTCGATAACGTCCGAGACCTGCGGGAAAGCGTTCAATTCACCCCAGCTCAAGGGAAATACAAAATCTATTACATTGACGAGGTGCACATGCTCTCGACCGCGGCCTTCAACGCCCTACTCAAAACGCTGGAAGAGCCACCAGAGCACGTTAAGTTCATCTTTGCCACCACAGAGCCCAACAAAATTCTCCCAACCATCATCTCTCGTTGCCAGAGATTTGATCTTCGCCCCATCCCCACACCAACGATCGCCAAACACCTTCAACATATCGCAACCGAAGAAGGGGTGAAACTCGATGATCCCGCTGCGTGGGCGATAGCAAAAGGCGCCGACGGCGGAATGCGCGACGCTCAGTCCATGCTCGACCAACTTGTCGCTTTCTGTGGCGATGAAATCACAGAGCAAAACGTGCTGGAAATCTTTGGCTTCACCTCGCGCGAAACCGTTGCAACTCTCACAACGCACCTCATCAACAAAGACAGTCCCGCCGCGTTGGAGGTGATTCACCAGCAGTCAGAAACCGGAAAAGAACTTTCCCAACTTCTCGGAGAACTCATCAGTTGTCTTCGCGCGCTCTTAGTAACACGGCTTGATGGCTCCGCAAGCAACGAAGGATTCCCTGAAGACCTCTGGAACGCGCTCGTTGCGGCCGCCAAACCCATTCATACAGATCGCATTCTCTCTTTGATTGATACACTCGCCGATACCGAAGCCCGGATGAAGTGGGCGTCCAACAAACGCCTCCACTTTGAAATTGGCATCATCAAAGCAATCCAATCGATCAACGAAATCCGCATCAGCGACGTGATTCGCGCTCTCGCTGGAGCAGGCACGGTGAAGCTTCCAGAAGAAACGCCGTCGGCAACGCCAGCAACTTCTACAGAATCGACACCTCCCGAAGTTCCCCCAACTCAAAATCCAACTCCAGTTCAAGAAACAAAACCTCAAGCGGCTGAAACACCAACAACGCAACCCGCTCCTGAGCCCCAATCTCAGCCAACCCCTCAAGCGGAGCCTATTTCTAAAGAACAATCCTCTCAGCCCGCGCAAACTCCAGCGCCAGAACCAACACCTGAGCCTACCCCTGAGCCTGTTCCGGAGCCAACGCCGATCCCAGCGGAACCTGCACCAGCACAACCAGCCTCAGAAAAAGAAACGCTTGTGGGGCTTGATGCTCTCATTGATCAAGCCGAAGACGGTCCAGAATCTTGTGTTATTCCTGAGCAAACAACACCGCCACCTGCACCAAAGCCCAAGCCTGAACCTGCTAAAGAGCCCGAGCCTGAAAAAGCCTCCGCTCCCGTGGAAGATGATTTCCATAAAGACCCACTTATTCAAAAAGCACTTGCAGTTTTTGAAGGCACGCTTAAAGGATAAATACATTCAGACGGGCAACCGCTCGGAACCCAATACAAAGAAACCTTTATTATGGATCTCAATAAGCTCATGCAACAGGCACAGCAAATGCAAGCTGGCCTCAAAAAAACTCAAGAAGAACTGGCTCAAAAAACTGTCGAAGCACGCGTTGCTGGCGGAAAAGTTGTCGTAGTCGCCAACGGCGCAGGTGATGTGCAATCAATCACCATCGACCCTTCCGTGGTTGACCCTAACGACATCGAATTTCTCCAAGACCTCATCCTTACAGGTGTGCAAGAAGCCATCAACAATGGCAAAGCCATGGCTGCCGAAGAAATGGGCAAACTTACCGGCGGACTCGGTATCCCCGGTCTCTAAAAAGCCTTCTTCTTTTTTATGTCTTTTAAAATCCACAGCACCTGCGCTACCACGTCAGCGCGGACAGGCACGCTCACCACGGCTCACGGGGAAATTCAAACTCCCATCTTCATGCCGGTGGGAACCCAAGGGATGGTGAAAACTTTATCCCCTGACGAACTCGTCGATGTGGTTGGTGCTCAGATCATCTTAGGCAATACCTACCACCTCAATCTCCGCCCTGGGCTCGAAGTCATTCGGAAAATGGGAGGGCTTCACAAGTTCACCACGTGGGAAAAACCCATTCTCACGGACTCTGGAGGGTTTCAGGTTTGGTCTCTCGCTAAACTTCGCAAAATAACGGAGGAGGGCGTGCAATTTGCCAACCATCTCGATGGTGCAAAAACGATGCTCACTCCCGAGATTAGCATGGAAATTCAAGCCACGCTCGGCTCAGACATCGCCATGCTCTTTGACGAATGCCCGCCCTACCCTTGCGAAGAAAAATACGCCCAAAATTCCCTTTCGCTAACCACGAGATGGGCCAAACGGTGTAAAGCTTGGCACGAGGAAAACGCTGGCAAACACGTCCCGTGGATGCTGAACCCTAGCGAACTCAAAGAAGATACTGGGGTAAGCCGTCAACTCGCCTTTGGAATTGTCCAAGGGAGCACATTTGCCAACCTTCGGGAACAATCAGCCAAAGAGCTTGTTGAAATTGGATTTGATGGCTATGCCATCGGTGGAATCTCAGTCGGAGAACCCGAAGAAGAAATGATTCGCGCCATCGACAATGCGGTTCCATTCCTCCCCAAAGACAAACCTCGCTATGCCATGGGACTAGGGACTCCGCCTCAAATGCTTGAAATGATAGCACGCGGAGTCGATATGTTCGACTGTGTTATGCCAACCCGCGTGGCACGCCACGGACTCGCCTTTACCGAAGACGGTCCAATTCACATCAAAAACAAAGAATTTGAATTTGATGCCTCCCCGCTCAGCGAGCACACCCACCCATCTTTGCAAAAATACACGCGTTCTTTTGTTCGACATTTATTCCGATCGAAGGAAATGCTCGCTTTAAGGTTGCTTTCTTTGCATAATTTGCATTTCTACCTGCGCCTCATGCAGCAAGCACGCGAATCCATCGCCGACGGCACATTTGAAACCTTCAAAAATAATTTTATTCAACGATACAACGCTAATATTTAATACCCATCTTTTATGAACACGACAATCGATATCCTCGCAAATGCAGCAGCCCAGCCAAACAATGGCATAAACACCATCATCATGATGGTTCTTATGTTCATCATCTTCTGGGTTGTTCTCATTCGTCCACAACAAAAACAACGCAAAGAGCTCGCAGCCAGACAAGCTGCCCTCAAAAAAGGCGATAAGGTAATTACCATCGGTGGAATACACGGAACCGTCAACGCAGTCAGCGACCGCACCGTTTCCGTTAAAGTTTCCGATGGAATTTTTGTTAAATTTGACAAAGTGGCCATCGCCACGGTCAACCCAGACAAAAAGCCTAAAAACGAGCCTGTTGCAGCCCGTGGATGAGGCCTTTAATCCAACCCGACGCTTAGTTTAAGCGTCACTTTATTTTCCGGCGACCTCACCGAGGTCGCCATTTTTTTACATCTTTAACGAAAACCAGCAATCCCCCGCTTGCCAAACGGGCAATCTTACCCTACACACGCGCCCGCGTTTCGTGTTTTTGCATGATACGCACCCGTTTCACCTAACTTTTAACGACTAACTCATCAACTATGCTCGCTTCCCTCTTTAGTGACGACCGCCTTCTCACCTTCCTTGCCGGACTAGGTTTGCTCGGTCTCTTTTTCTGGTATTTCGCAACGGACTTCGAACGCAGAAAACGCAACATAGGCACCATTATCGTGGTTCTTATCGCCATTTTCAGCTTCATGGCCATCGTTCCCAAAGAACAATGGGGCAATATTCTGACGGGTAAAACTCCAATCAGCAAAGCCACCAACCTCAAAGGCGGTATCGACCTTATCGGGGGATCTTCTTTCACGCTTCGCGTCCAACCTAGTATTGGTCCAAACGGAGAAAAAATTCCCGTCACAGCCAACGCGGTGCAACAAGCTATCGCTACTGTTGAAAAGCGTCTCAACGAATCTGGTGCCGCCGACCTCAAAATCGTAGCTCAAGGTGAAGACCGTATCTTGGTTGAAATGCCTGGTATCGCACCAGAAGACGCAAAACGCATCCGCACCATTCTTGAAAAAATTGCAAAACTTGAACTGAAGGCCGTGCACCCTGAAAGTCGCGTCCTCGCCAATAAAGTTGCAGCAGACCCAGTGAACGAAATCGTTCCAGGTTACGAACTGAAAGTTCTCAAAGACACCGACGAAGACGGAAACGTTACTTCTGAAAACCTTCTCGTTAAAAGCCGCGCTGCTCTCGATGGAACCTATATTGTTCACGCCCAAGAGCTTTACGGTCCCTACGAGGGACAACTCGACGTCGAACTCAACGACGAGGGTGCTAAAAAAATGTTCGATCTCACGAAAAAGATGCAGCACGGGCATGACCGCCTCGCCATCGTCCTCGACGGCAAAGTGCTGAGCGCACCAGTCGTGCAGTCCACGCTCAGTAAAAAATTCCAGATTTCAGGAATGGGATCAGCCAAAGAAGCCAAATCGCTTGCTGCGGCTTTGCTCAACCCATTGAAAAACCCACTCGTAGTGGAAGAAGAGCGCACCATGTCCGCAACCCTTGGTAAAGAAACGATCTCTCAGGGAATCTTTGCAGGTATTGCCGCTCTCGCTGTAACCTTCGCCTTTGTCATGCTCTATTACCGTATGGCAGGTTTAATCGCCATGATTGGTTTGGCTCTCAACATCATTGTTCTCTTCGGAGCCATGGCGATGTTCGGATTTACATTCACCCTTCCAGGTATCGCTGGACTGATCCTCACCATCGGTGTGGCGGTGGATGCCAACGTGATTATTTACGAACGACTGCGTGAGGAAATGGCGGCAGGAAAATCTCTCCGCACTGCCATCAACACCGCTTACGAAAAAGCATTCTCTGCTATTTTTGACGCCAACCTCACTACTCTCATCACCGCTCTCATTCTCTTCTGGAGAGCGAGTGGCACAGTTAAAGGATTTGCGGTCACCCTTACGATTGGTATTTTGGCCTCCATGCTCGCTGCTCTGCTTTGCACCCGCGTGCTATTCTGGTGGTTCTCCGATGCTGGCATCGTCAAAAAACTCAAGTTCATGAACCTCATTCCTGATCGTTCATTCCAATTCCTCAACAAACGGAAGATTTCCTTCGCAGTTTCTGGAGTGCTTATTCTTTTTGCCCTCGGCGAAATGAGCTACAAAGGAAAAGATGCTCTCGGTATCGACTTTGTGGGTGGTGCCCAAGTGCAGTTCCAATTTGAAGGAAATGATGAAATCATGCAGCCTGAAGCTCAAGCTGTGCTCGATAAACTCAAGCTCACCAAAGACGCCTATTCTCAGGAGGAAACAAACACCAATGGAAACCACCTCCTCAGTGTGCGTTGCGCCAACGAAGACACGCAAACTATCGAACAAGCTCTGCGTAAAAACTTCAAAATCCTGCAAGAGCGCGTTCCTGTTGTCGATGCCAATGGCGAAGTGAAAAAAGACAAAGATGGAAATCCGATCATGGAATACAAATACCAAATGGCGAAGGAGACCATTAGCGCCAGCCTTGGTAGCGAATTCCTCACAACCGCCATTTGGGCGTTGCTGATCGGCTTGTTCGCCATCCTAATCTACATCACAATCCGATTTGAGTTCTCATTCGCTCTCGGCGCGTTTATCGCTCTGTGCCACGACTTAATTATTGTCTTTGGCTTTGTTATCTTCCGAGGTCACGAAATGTCGCTCATTCACGTTGGCGCCTTCCTCACCATTGCCGGTTACTCCATTAACGACACCATCGTTATTTTTGACCGGATTCGTGAGGATCTCAAAACCAAGAAAGGAAGCACCAAGGAAATCATGGATAATGCGATCAGTAGCACACTCTCTCGGACGGTGCTTACATCGGCAACCACCTTCGCTTCCGTGCTTATCCTCTGGTTGTTCGGCGGTGTCGCCCTTCGAGACTTCTCATTCACGATCATGGTAGGTGTGCTTGTTGGAACGTATTCTTCCATCTACATCGCATCACCAATCGTTTACATCTGGACGAAGATGCGTGGATCTGACCTCCGCCATGAATTGATCGATGCCGACCTCGAACATCAGGTCACTATTCAGAATTAAGCAACTATTTGAAATTCTTAGAGTTACATCCCCCGCTTAAAAAACGGGGGAGAAAAACTTCATTTTCATTAAAAAACATCTTGCTTATCTGGCGATTTCTGGCAATTTCCGCGCGCCGACAATCCGCAAGGGTTGAAAGCCAATCAGAAGTAACGATCTGTTTGAAATTGAAAGTATTCATTTAAATATTCCTGCGTAGCTCAGCGGTAGAGCGGGTGACTGTTAATCACTAGGTCCTTGGTTCGATCCCAAGCGCAGGAGCCAT
>CAZOWD010000034.1:0-14702 GCA_964583225.1 uncultured Verrucomicrobiales bacterium
CCTTTAAACCCAGGGGCGTCTTTTGGGCTACCATTGAGAGCTAAGTTAAACAGATCCATAGGTTCCCCTCCATACGTCCATTTTTCATCTATGAGGGAACGCCCAATCCCTCCATTGAGTTCGGCACCGTGACAAACGCGACAGTTAACTTTGTAAAGGGCTTCGCCTTCAGAGATGATGTTGGGATTTTCACTCCAAGCGATGAGTGTTTCATTATCGAGTTGATCAAGTTGGCCAAGCTGCTCGAGCTTTGCTGTGGTTTCAGCTAATGGTTGGGTAGAAGTTTCGTTTTGACGAACAATCCACCATCCCATGTAAAAAATAATGGCAGCGTAGAAGAGGATGAGCCACCAATTGGGAGCTTTTTTGTCGAGTTCCGCTATCCCATCAAAGGAGCGATCACTGAGAGGAAAGGTGGATTTAACGGGCTTCTGCTTCGTCGTGTTGGGGGTGTCTTGGCTCATGGCTTGGCAGTTAAAAGTGAAGCGATATCGATCTTTTTAAATAAATCTACAAATTCAGGAGTGTTGAGAGCTTCTTTTAAGGCGGGAGAGTTGAAGATGTCGCGTGGTTTGCCCGATTCCGCGTAATGTTTGATGTCTTTGCTGTAAGCCAGTTTTATGAAACTGGGGTGGTTGAGCAAACGGCTGATGGCCGGATGTTTGAGTAGTTTGATTCGGGTAGGTTCATCGTGATACATCACGAGTAAGCGGCTTAATGCTAATTTTCCCGAAGTGTAAAACGGATCTGTTTTGCGTTGCCATTGTCCGATGGCGGTGTTGTCGATGAATTTTTGAGCTTTAAGTAGCAATGCTGAGGTTTGGCGAAATTCGTCAGAGTTTTTTAGGGTGATGAACCGGCGTGTATCGTGAAGTTCTGAGATGGATGCCGCGTAGCGGATGCCTGAAATGCCTCCCCAAATTAAAGCTAAACCCGCGCAAAGGCTGAGCGCTGCGGCAGGAAGTCCAAACCCAAACCGTTGTCCTGCTCGCGTTTCATTGAGAGGGTCGATGAGAAACTTAAGTAAGTATCGGCAGACCATAAGAGTGAGGACGCCCGTGATGAGCGCTACGATTTTAGGTGCCCAGATGCTGGGAATAACACTCCATGATTTCGTGAAGTCGAGTGCGTGTTCGTGCCCCCAGAACGCAGCATAACCAGCCAATCCGAGACAAAGGAGTGCCATGACCGTGCGAATGAGTCCTTTAACAAAACCTACGATAGCGAGAGCTAAGATGACCGTGACGATAGCAAGAGCAATCATTTCGCTGGCATCCAAATCAGGTAAGTTCATGCAGGGGGTTATAAGGAGTTTGCTGAGGAGTTCAAGATTGGAGAAAATGAAATGCGCTTGAGAAACTCTTAAATTTTATTAGAGTAAGTGAGATGTTGCTTTACTTGTTATCTCCCGCAAAGACGTTAGATTTTGAATCCCAAATACCAGAGCTTCCTAGCTCGATGCCACGTTTCTTGGAAGATTCCGCCGCCCTTGTTGATGTGATGAAAAAGATGTCGGTTCAAGAATTGGAGACGTTAATGGGAATTTCTACCAAGTTGGCGGAGTTGAACGCGGAGCGGTTTCGGAACTGGAAAATGAATTATTCAGAGCCCGAGGCTCGGCCTGCGATTTGGGCTTTTAAAGGAGGCGTTTATCAAGGGTTAGCGGCGGAGGAGTGGAAAGGTGAGGATTTTGAAACTGCGCAGAAATCGTTACGTATTTTATCGGGGCTTTACGGGGTGTTGCGTCCCTTGGATTTGATTTTGCCGTATCGATTAGAAATGGGAAAGAAAGTGACGACCGAGCGAGGCTCTAATCTGTATCAGTTTTGGGGAACCCGATTAACCGAAAGCCTCAACGAGGATTTGAGAGGGGATTTGAACGAGAACGATAATGCGGTGATAAACTTGGCATCCAATGAATATTTCAAAGCGATCCGCACTGAAAATTTGAATGCTCCAGTCATTACGCCTGTGTTTAAAGACTGGAAAAATGGCAAGTTGAAGGTGGTGTCGGTTTACGCTAAAAAAGCGCGGGGGCAAATGGCTGCTTGGGCGATTCAAAACTGTTTGAACTCGCCTGAGTCGTTAAAGGCATTTGCAGGTGGTGGGTATCAATACGACGCAGCGTTGAGTTCGGAAACAACTTTCACGTTTACGCGAAATCTGGAATCTTGAATTTCTTGCGTTTAAAAAAGGATGAGGAGGTAAAAAAGGATTGCAAAAAGATGGAAGAAATGCCTTTTTCCCTGCGTCATGTCCGAAGATAAAAAAGAACGCAAAACGCTGGAACAGCGTTATCAAATGAGTGATCTGGAACGCCTACGGCATTCATGTGCCCACGTGCTCGCTACCGCCGTCCTTCGGATTTGGCCTGATGCTCAACTTGCTGGCGGACCTCCTATTGAAAATGGCTTTTATTACGATATTGATCTCGACCATCCCATTTCCTCAAATGATTTTGAGCGGATTGAAGCCGAGATGAAAAAAATCGTAAAGGAGAACCAAACATTTGAAAAAATGGTGGTTTCTCGTGAGGAGGCGTTGGCGTTAGCTGAGAGCGGTCGTTTAGGAGCGCTTTCTGAGCGCGACACACCAAGTCGGTTTAAGGTTGATCTTCTTAACGACATCCCAGAAGGCGAAGAGATTTCTATTTTTAAAAACGGAGAGTTTTGGGACCTCTGCGCGGGTCCTCACGTAGGACGCACGGGGAACTGTAAGGCGTTTAAGGTGATGAGCGTGGCATCTGCTTTTTATAAAGGAGATAATACTCAACCACAACTACAACGCATTTACGGAACGTGTTTCAAAAACAAAACGATGCTTGCCGAGCATCTCGAAAAGTTAGAAGAGGCTAAAAAACGTGACCACCGTCGTTTGGGTAAAGAACTTGGTATTTTCCACATCGATGAATCCGTCGGCCAGGGCTTGATTCTCTGGAAACCTAAAGGCGGTTTATTGCGTCGCGCGCTTCAGGACTTTATCACCGAGGAACTCGATGCGCAGGGATATTCGCAGGTGTTCACGCCTCATATTGGAAAGCTTGGACTTTACCGAACCAGTGGGCATTTCCCTTACTACCAAGAAAGTCAGTTTGCAGCGATCCCTGAGCGAGATGCCTTGGATAAGCTGTCGGACGAAAATGCAACCTGCGCCATGCTGACCAACGGTCTGAATGACGGAACGATTGAGGGTTATATGCTGCGTCCGATGAACTGCCCGCATCACATTAAAATTTATTCAAGCGATCACCATAGTTATCGCGATCTTCCTATCCGACTCGCTGAGTTTGGCACCGTTTACCGCTGGGAGCAGTCTGGTGAATTGGGTGGTATGACCCGCGTGCGCGGATTTACTCAAGACGATGCCCATATTTTCTGCACGCCTGATCAGGTTGCCGAGGAAGTGGAGCTTTGCCTTGGGCTTGTGAAAAAAGTGCTGAGCACCTTGGGCATGAATGACTACAGCGTGCGTCTCTCGTTGCGCGATCCCGATAGTGATAAATACGTAGGTTCTTCAGAAAACTGGGACAAGGCCGAAGACGCACTTCGCCAGGCCGTGCAAACGCTCGGTGTGAGTTATGTCGAAGAGGAGGGGGAAGCTGCGTTTTATGGACCTAAAATTGACTTTGTCGTGAAGGACTGTATCGGTCGCGACTGGCAGTTGGGCACCGTGCAGGTGGACTACAACTTGCCTGAGCGTTTTGATTTGTCTTATATTGGATCCGATAACAAACCGCATCGCCCCGTGATGATTCACCGTGCGCCATTTGGTTCGTTGGAGCGCTTTACAGGATTATTGATTGAGCATTTTGAAGGGAAATTCCCCACATGGCTCTCTCCGGAGCAAGTGCGTGTTCTTCCTATTTCTGAGAAATTTAATGACGCTGCCGATGTGGCAGTAAAAGCCTTAACTGACATTGGAGCACGGGTTTCTGTGGATCGAAATGCCGATAAAGTAGGAGCGAAGATTCGACTTGCCAGAATGGATCGAGTGCCCTATATGTTGGTCATTGGAGCACGGGAGGCCGAGAATGGCACCGTCTCCGTTCGCCACCGTGATCGCGATGATCTGGGCGCTATGCCGATCGATGAATTTGTCCAAACCATTCAAGATGAAATTGCCAACCGATCTTTATGATTCGGTTTTGGCTCCGATGGCATCAATCCATTTTGACGGCTCAGAGATGAGTAAAATTAAGCCTTTTCTGTGCCGTTTTACCACACACTACTACTAACCAACAAAGGAGAACACCATAGCTAGACCAAAGAAAAAACCGTTCCGTAGTCGCCGTGACATGACCCGTGTCAACGACCGAATCCGTGCCCCAAAAGTGCGCGTTGTATATGAAGACCAACAACTCGGCGTGATGAATACGCGTGATGCTGTTGCAAAGGCGAAAGCTGCAGGATTAGACCTTGTGGAGGTCGCACCTAACGCAAAACCACCTGTATGCCGTGTATGTGATTACGGAAAATACAAATATGAACAGTCCAAGCTGAAGAAAAACAAAGCGAAGTCGGTTCTCCGGACGAAAGAGATCAAGTTGCGCGTGGGAACAGATACTCACGACTACAACATCAAAATGGCTCGTTGTGAGCAGTTTTTGGATCAGGGAAACAAAGTGCGTATTCGTCTTCAATTCCGTGGTCGAGAGAACGCTCACCGCGATATTGGATTTGAAGTGCTCAAAGGAGTGGCTGAAGATTTGAAGTTGATGGCTAACGTTGACCTTCCAGCTCGCCTTGCTGGTCGTGCTGTAACGATGTTGCTTTCACCTCTTCCTAAAGAACAACGCCAGCGCCGATTCTTGTTAAGTCACGGTAGCCTAGTCGATCCTGATGACCAGGGCGATGAAGAAGTCGAATTTGACGACGATGAGGAGTTGACTGAGGACGAGAAGAAGGCATACGCCGACGCAATAGCTGAGGAAGCGGCTATTCAAGAGTCCAATGAAGATTAACTCTTCAATTTAAAGAACTTATCGAACCCTCGATCTTTCGATTTAGGGTTCGATTTATTTTCACTCCATGTCGCGATTACTTCTTTTTGATATCGACTGCACGCTGATTGATACAGGCGGAGCAGGGATGAAAGCTCTGAAAGATGCGGCTCGCGAACTTTTTGGAGCTGAAGGGCCTGAGCTCGACTTGGCTGGTAGCACGGACTCAGGCATTGTGAAAGGGATGCTCGATTACTTTGGAAGCGATCTCTCTCATGAAGATTTTTACAAGGCATACCTCAACTACTTGCCCTTAAATTTAACTTTGTTTGATGGCCGAGTCTTGCCTGGAGTGGATGAGTTATTGGATGCACTTCAATCAAAAGGATGCACGTTAGGGCTTCTAACTGGCAATATTGAACGAGGCGCATGGGACAAACTCGAGCATTATGGATTGAGTGATTATTTTGCGTTTGGAGCTTTTGGGGACGATCACGAAGACCGAAATAAGTTGGGGCCGATCGCTTTGAAAAGAGCTCAGCAAACCATGGAGATGGAGTTTTCTCCTGAAAATACAATCGTGATAGGCGACACCCCGAAGGATATAGCCTGTGGAAAAGCACTTGGCGCCACGACGCTAACCGTGACCACTGGAGGTTTTAGTATTGCGGAACTTGTCGCATACGGAGCTGATTACGCCTTTGATGATCTCACGGCTCCCGATGTGTTACCGGTTTTAGCTGGTGAATATCAGTAGAGAGCCTACTGAGTCAAATCCTCGAAGGTTCCAGGCATGGTCTTAAGGTGAGCTGAGAGATCCGCTTTCAATTCTTTAAGCTTGGCTGCAAACTCAGGATCTTTAGCGAGGTTTTTCTGTTCTTCGGGATCTAGCTTGATGTTGTAGAGTTGGTCTGCATCGTAAAAAGCGGGGTATTTTTCCATCGACATGTGTTCGGCATCACTTCCACCAGGAACGAGTTGCACATGGCTGAATGGCGCCATGGGGTCGGTTGTGTAAACTGGCCGGTCGCGACGAACTTGGCTTTCGTTGAACTCCTTGAGGATTTTTTTACGTTTTTCCAATGGCATATCGCGCGCCACCTTGGGGTAACGGAGTGCGATGTATTTGTAATCGCCTTTAAGGATGCCTCTGACAAACCCGAGTTCAAAGTAAAGAGCATCGTGAAGTTGCGTGGTTTTCTTTTCCAGAACGGGCACAAACGACTTTCCATCGAAATCTTTTGGGTTGTAGGGAACGCCTGCGAGATCAAGGAGCGTGGGGGTGAAATCGAGATTGATGACTCGGGTTTTCGTAATGGGACCTACTGGGAACCCTTTAGGGGTGTGGATGAAGGCTTCGGTGTAAACGCCTCCGTTATAAATGGTGCCTTTAGCCATTTGCCCGTGGTCGTTAAAATAGAGGATAATGGTGTTGTCGTATTTCCCCGTGTCTTTGAGTTTTTGAATGATGGCTCCAAACATGTCATCGAGCCAAAGCATGTTGGCGCGGTTTCCATCTTCTGGATCTTTGAGTCCAAAGGCTTTGAGTCGTTTGGGGATGGTGTCGCGAGGGGGCATCACTTTCAGCGGTTCCTTGAGCATCCCATAAGCTGTTACAAGCGGGTTTGCATCCCAAGAACGTTCGGGTTCTGCCGGACCATGAGGGATGGTGGTGGCGACATAGAGGAAAAATGGACGGTCATCTTTTACATCGAGAAAGTCGATGGCGGCTTTTGCATCCCAATCTAGGTTGTGGGACGCGAGTGCTTTAACTCCGATAAAATCTGGGTTGTCGTAATACATTCCACCTGCGTAATCGAATCCAGCAGCTTTGTAGGCAGCGTCTTCTTTCTTTTTGTTGCGTTGCAGGAGAGCTAGCATTTCGGGATCGTCTGCGGGCGCAAGCCATTCCGGTTTTTCAAGACCTAGAGCTTCGATGACGTGGTTTTTTCCTACAATTCCGGTGCGGTATCCCGCATCGCGAAGTCGAGACGCTAGAGTTGTTTGCCCTTTGACGACAAATGTGTTCCATTCGACGGATGCTTGCCCCCCGAGTTCTTTCATGCGGTTGGTGAACTCTTTTGATTTAGACCGACTGGGGTAAAGTCCCGTGATGCAACCAAAACGACTAGGCGTGCAGACGGGGGAGGTGACATATTGGTTAAAGAGGATGGTGGACTCTTTCACTAATGCATCGATGTGCGGGGTCAGGTTTTTGGGGGACCCGTCAGGGTTTTGCCCTTCTTTCAAATAGTTTGTTTGATATTTGAAAGCATCATCCGTGATGAAAAAGAGGATGTTAGGTTTCTGTGCAGCGCTGGCACTCGCAAAAAAGAGATAGCTCGCGGCGATGCTAGAGGTGAGAAATTTTAAAGTGAGTTGCATGTTATTGACGGCTAATTTTTTCAGCTTGCGCTTTGAGATGTTTATCGAGCTCCGATCGGAACTTTTTGATGAGCGATTTTTTCTCAGGATTGTTGGCTAAGCTTTGGGTTTCAAGTGGATCGCTAGCGTAATCGTAGAGTTCTTCAGCTAGAATCTTAGACGGTTCTAGCTGGGTGAGTGGCTTTTTGGGATTGGCGTTTTTCACCCATGCAACATAACGATATTGTTTGTCGCGAAGTGCGTATCCCATTTTACCTCCGTAGCGAGGGTAGCTTGAAATGGCAAATGTGCGGATGTGGTCTTTTTTGCCGTGAATAATTGGAGCAAAGCTAATGCCGTCGAGGTTTTCAGGTGTTTTGAGTCCTGCTAAATCACAGAGTGTCGGGAAAATATCGACAAATTCCGTGAGAGCGGGTGTTTGTTTGCCTTTTTCGATGCCTGGGCCAGCAATGATGAGCGGCGCGTGAGTCGCTTGTTCGTAATTCGTATGTTTGCACCAGACTCCATGGTCTCCGAGATGCCATCCGTGATCGCCCCAGAGAACGACAATGGTGTTTTTAAGCAAATCCTTCTTTTTGAGCGTATCGAGAATCATGCCGATTTGGGCATCTGCGTATGAGGTAGCAGCGTAGTATCCGTGGATGAGTTCGCGTTGTTTTTCAAGAGGGACGGGGCCTTTGGATGAAATATCTGAATAAGCTTTCAGTTCGCCCCACGTGTGGAGTGCGTAGTCGGGCGCACCTTTTGCGGGTTTTTGATACTTGGCGATGGGCATGTCTTCGCGTTTGTAGAGATCCCAGTATTTTTTAGGAGCTACGAAAGGAAGGTGAGGTTTGCTGATGCCGACCGCGATTAAAAACGGTTTATCTCCTTTTGAGAGTTTTTCGATATTGCGGATAGTTTGAACGCGCGAAGCTCCGTCGATGTAAGCGTCATCTGGAACATCGAGGCATTCGGTAGATGGATAATTTCCCTTTTTGAGGGTGTTTACAATTTTTCGGTATTGCGTAACGCCTCGTTTTTTGAGTTCGTTGTAGGCTTTTTGAGTTGCCTTGTTTTGGTAAAACATCGCGGGGCGCGGGTAGTTTTTGTTGTAGGGCAAGTCAGATTTTTCCGTATGGATGTCCCAAGCTCGTTTATCCATGATTTTGTCTCCCTTGCCACCGTGGAAAAGTTTACCACATCCTGCCGTAACGTAGCCATTTTTGCGGAAGTATTCAGGGAAGCTCACGACCCAAGGAGACACGCCGAGAAAGTTCGTTTTTAGATCGTGAACTTTCGTGCGGTCGGGGCGAAGGCTTGTAAAAAAACTGCATCGGGATGGTCCGCAAACGGCTTGGTTGGCGTAGGCTGAGGTGAAGGTTACCCCTTCTTTGGCGATGGAATCGATGTTCGGAGTTTGGGCGATTTTATTTCCGTAACACCCGAGGTTGGGTTTGAGGTCATCAACCACAATGATGAGAAAATTGGGTTTCGGTGCTGCGTGAGAAATACTTGTGAGAGCGATAACACTAGAAATAAGGGGAAGCAGAATACGTTTCATGATCAGTGGTGGTTGATGAGGAAAAGAAGAAAGTGAAGAGATAAGAAAAAGGGGGAATCCGTGAGTTTGCCTTGCAGGGGCTTGGCTCGGGATTCCCCCCAGTGAGGTTATTGTTTTTTACGATTTTTTTTCTGTTGGATCTTACGAAGGATACGCTGGTGGATTTTTTCTGGGGTGTATTGTTTGGTGCCAGCGTCGATTTTTGCCTGTTTGAGTTTGGCAATCATCTCTTTCAACTTAGCAGGTTCTTCATCGGCTAAGTTATGTTTTTCTCCGATATCTGTTTTGATGTTGTAGAGTTCGTATTTGAGTGTGTCGTGACGCTGGAAAATTTTCCAATCGCCATCGATGAGCGCGGAGGCTGGATGGTCTCCAGTTTGAGTGGGTCGACCCAGTGGTGAGTGAAAGAGGATGGGTGGGCGTTTGCTTTCTTTACCTTCGAGTGCTGGAAGATAGCTAATGCTGTCGATTTTCACATTGCTAGGCAGTTTTACACCAGCCATGTCGAGGATGGTTGCGTAGTGGTCAAATCCTACAGTTTGAGTTTTTGAAACAGATCCAGGCTTAACGTGACCAGGCCAGACCACGATCATAGGAACTCGGATTCCTCCTTCGTAGAGCCATCCTTTTCCGTTGCGGTAAGGAAGGTTGGATGTGGCGATGGGGCGCTTGTTGTCTTTTGAGCGAGTTGAAAGCCCGCCGTGGTCAGAGGTGAGGATGATGATAGTTTTTTTGTCGATCCCAAGCTCTTTCAGTTTGGCGCGAATTTTGGTGATCCCGCGATCCACGCGATCGATCATCGCTGCGTATGTGGGATTGTTTTGAACCGTTTTGAAGGAGCCATTCCCAACGGTGACAAAATCTTTATCGTTCGCTCCGTTGGCTACTTGGAGCCCCAGAGATTTGATTTTTTTTGCGTAGTGTTGCGTCGTTTCCGCAGGTGCTTCCAGTGGGGTGTGCACGGCGTAATGGGCGAGCACAAGAGCAAATGGTTTATCTTTATTTTTGGTGATAAAATCGATGGCTTCGTTGGTGAGTCTATCCGTGAGATATTCTCCTTTCACCCCTTTGATGGGAGTGAATTTTTCTTTGCTTTTGCCATGTCGGGCAACGTGATACGGGTAGAAATAAGAAGGTGGCGCACCGGCGTGCCCAGCAATACGGCTATCGGTAAACCCTTGGAAATTAGGTTCGCCACCGTCACCACCGAGGTGCCATTTGCCGATATAACCTGTGGAATATCCCGCTTTCGTGAGCAGTTCACCCCAAGTGACGCGGTGTAATGGAAGTGGTTGTTCTCCTTTTTCTTGGAAACCTGGAACACCATCGCGACCTGGAATGCGTCCACTAAAAATGCCGTATCGAGATGGGAGGCAACGTGGGTGCGCGGAGTAAGCGTTTACAAAGTTCATCCCGTCTTTTGCCAAGGTATCCATGGCAGGGGTTTCATAAACTTTGCTCCCAGCATAAGAGGTGTCTTTCACGCCGAGGTCATCGACTAGAATGAACAAGATGTTGGGTTTCTCTGCCGCGTAAGCAGAGGCCGAGAGCGTCAAAAGGCTCGCTGTGATTGCTAGTATGGTTTTCTTCATGAATATATGGGTTGTGATTTTTAGTTAGTTTCTTCGGATAAATCCAAGGTCATCGATGTAAATACTTCCGTTGAGTGGTTTCGAGGATTCTACGATAAAGACGAGAGAGTAGAGCGCTGGCATCGTCTTGAGAAATTGTGGGTTCTTGATGGGGAACTCAAATGCTTTCCACCTTTGGGGTAGGTCGCGGAGCCTCATTTTATCAATCATCATCCAGTGGTTCCCTTGACTTTGAAGGATGACTTGCACTTTGGCATCTTTTGGCGCTCTGGCGAGAGACGGGCTAATTTTGATTTGAGCGATCACTCCACCAACTTGACCTTTAGGGAAGGGGAGTTCGAGTGGATTCACTTGAAGGATGACGTTCTTTTTATCGACAGGTTGCCAGTTTTTGAAGGGGACTTCGTAAACGTTTTCATTGCGGCGCACTTCAGTATTCATGCGGGCAGGGAGAATGCCGGCCACTTCTTGAATCTGTTGTTTATCTCCAAACGTCCAGACCACTTGTTTGGTGAGCGCAATTTTGTAGAATTGAATCGTTTTTCTAACCGTGGCTTGATCCGACTTGAGTGTGATGCGAGCCAATCCGGGTCCCGTGGGAGTGATCGTGATGGGGATGACGGGGTGGTCGGCCACGAAACTAGATTTTGAAACTTTGACAGGTCCTTCGGTGAGGACGGAAATCTTAACAGGCTTTCCAAGGTAAGGCGCATTTTTAGAGGCGTCTTTGAGCACGATATAAGAAGAAAATGGCGTGTCTGCCGATTGTTTCTTTGGAACGATGACGTCGAGTGCGAGCTTGTCGGTATGCTGAGCGGTTTGTTTGGATTTTTCTCCAAACCGAAGCACTGTCGCGGACATGGGGGGGAGGTTGATTGTTTTGTTTTGAGTGAAATCAACCGTGCGTTCGACGGGAGGGAGGCTCCAAATGGGGTTGTGTGAGACAGCGCTCCAAAGATAGCTTTTGTGAGAAAATTCAATAGCTCGAGCCGTTTTGCTGGAGTCTTTCGGGATGTCAAACTTTACGGGAATCGTATCGCTGGCGGACTGGTTAAAGAGCATCACCGCGAGCGTTCCTTTGTCTTTCGTGGCATAACTCACAACATCGGAATTGCCCGTTACGGAGGATTTTACGAGTTGGTTGCCCATGGTGTTTGACCACATCCAAAGCGCCCAATAAGCCGCGCGTGGTGAGGAAAACGAGGGGTCATCACTGGAAAATAACCCGTGCCCACCACCGTGATCGGTTGTGGAAAATGTGTCCCATTCGTTGGCAAAATCGATTTTGTTTTTTAGCATTTCGCCAATAAACCGAGAACACCAAAGCCCGCTGAGTAGGTTGCCTGTATTGACGTCCTCGTGAACTTTTACGTGCCATTCCGAAACTCCAATTTCGATTTTTCCAACACGATCTGGTTGGTATTGTTTGATCCACTTGCGGATTTTTTGAGTCGCTACCGAAATGCGTTCTGATTTATTGAGAATGTCTTTGGGGTTTGAAATTCGGGCATCGACCGGGTAGGTATGGAAGGAGATAAAATCGACATGATCTCCCGCAGACTTGAGAAGCTCTTCAACGAAAGTAATGGAGTCGTTCGAGCTGGTTGGTCCTCCTATCTTGATGCTGGGATCTACCGCTTTCATCGCTTTGGCAAAGCGAGTAAAAATCTCGGCGTATTTTTTTGCAGTCATCTTTGAGCCATCGGGGCGCGTATTACCAGCTTCCCATGATCCTTCAAGCTCGTTGCCAATTTCCCAGTATTTGACATGGTATCCCATTTTTTTGTTGGCCCATCGCACCCATTCGGCAGCCATTTGGGGCGTTCCCGTTCCCGCATTGACGGTGACCATGGTGTCGGGAGCATTTTCTTTGGCAAATTCGTGTAATATTTTAACGTCAACGACGCCGTGATAGTCGGATGGCGAGAGGTCGGCGAGAACGCGAAATCCTGGCTTGTAGTCAGAGTAATCGATTTGCCATCCGTTTTTCGTGAGCTTCGATTTATCAATGGTGTCGCCGTTTCTGACTCCGTTTCCATTCCAGAAAAATTCATCTGACCACGAACCGCCAGGGATGCGGAGCAATCCTGGTTTCCATTGTTTGAAATAAGGGCTTTTGCCGAGTTTTTCTAACTGTTCTGGTTCATACCAAAGGGCAATGTTTCCTCCGAGAAGGCGATTGTCATGAGTTGTCGCAATGACTTCATTGGGCTGGATGCTTACGCGAGCAGGAGGCGCTACGGGGGATTCTCCGTGTGCTGATGCGGTAAGTAAAACAGAAGAAGTGAGCCCGAGGCTTGTGATACAAGCTTTTCTTAAGCTGTTCTTTTTGAGGGGACGCGATGGATTCGCTTGTTTTGAAAATGGAAAAGTCATGGCTTAAAAAAGAGGGATAGAGGATGTTATGATTTGAAGTTATCATTTTTTTCTGACCTCGAAAGCAGAATAGGTGAGTTTTTTTTATTGTCTGTTTGTGAAAATGCGCCCTTGAGAGGTGATCGGGTGGGCGTTTTTGGACGATGTCGGATTCGTGATAATTTTTTGCTTGGGCTAGACGTTTGAGAAAACCTGCCGTATGATGGAATCATCGATTATGAAGAATATGCATCAAGATGACTCAAAAACTTCAACTCACAGAAAAAATGGTGAATCCGTGCCAGTTTTTGCGGTGGTTGGAAAAGTGAATACGGGGAAGTCATCTGTGTTGGCGACTTTGCTTGAAGTGGATGATGATCGAATCATCCGCGTAAGCCCAACGCCGGGAGAGACCATTCAGTGTCAGGTTCTGCCCTTAACCTTTAATGGCAAAGAGACCATTCGCTTTATTGATACCCCTGGGTTTAATCGCGCCATTGATGCAAAGTCAGAGATTGAGAAAATTCATGCTGAATTAAATGTATCAGGCCCTCCGGGACTTGAAGCTATTGGTGAGTTTGTAGCCCGTCATAAAGGGGACGGGACTTTTGAGGACGAATGTCTTTTGTTGACGCCTCTTTTAGAGGGGGCGGGACTCCTTTACGTGATTGATCCAAGCAAACCGTTGCTTGATGCATTTATCGCAGAAATGGAAATTCTTCGCTGGACTGGTCGGCGTCGGATGGCGCTGCTCAACGCTAAAGATGAAAGTGACAAATATTTAGAACTCTGGAAAAACAAGTTAGGGAGCTATTTCAATTTGGTGAGGACGTTTAATGCGCACCACGCTCGTTTTGATGAACGAAAACGTCTGCTCAAGTCTCTTTTGGAGATCGACGAAGAGCATGCCGACATTATTCAAGAGACGATCCGGAATCTCGATGCCGAATGGATCGCGCGCCGCGAGGAAAGCGCTGAGGTGATTGTGGATGTTTTGGAAAAAGCGCTCACGTGTCGGGAATCTCGTGTCCTTAACGAGCGAGACATCAAGGTGGCACACCGAAGAGAAAAAATTGAAAAGGAAATTGCCTCGGAATATTACAAGCATATCACCAAGATTTTGATGCGAGGAGGGGAGAAGTTGCTTGAAATTTACCGGCATCATTTAATGAAAGTGGACTGGGAGGAATTTGAGTGGGATGAGGTGGATTTGGAAGCGGCTGAAACGTGGTCGAAATGGGGGCTTTCTCGTAGTCAACTCGTGATGGCTGCAGCCGCGACTGGCGCTGCAGCAGGTGCAACGTTGGATGCCGCTACGGCTTTTTTGAGTCACGGAGCGGGGGCATTACTTGGAGGCTTAGGCGGTGGTGTGGTTGCTTTTTTGAAAGGAGAAGATTTGCCCGACTTGAAGGTGGATCTCCGTAATGGAGTTAAATTTCAAGCAGGCGAGGGGAGAAAACTCGAATTAGGACCTCCCAAGAACGAAAATTTCCCATGGATTCTTTTGGATCGATTACTTGCCACGTTTTTGCAAATTCAGAGCCGAGCTCACGGACGACGCGATAACGAAGTGGTGCAAAAATCGATTTCTCCTCAGGAAAATGAGCGGTTGCTTGATTTATTGACCCGAGAACAGCGCAATTTGCTAGGGAAATGGTTTGCGAGTTGCGCTAAAGGAGAGCCAGACCGCGGAGTTGAACCGCAAGTCTTCGAGACTCTTCTGGAAATTTTAGCGGATGTTGAAAAAATAGAAGAAGCGTGATCGATCTCGTTGTTTATAAAAAAAGCACGGCGATTTGCCGTGCTTTTAAAAAGGTTGATTAAAGATAGAACTTAGTGAGTAATGCGGGTTTTGTTGCCGTTGTAGAGAACGCGAACGCGGTCTCCG
>CAZOWD010000035.1:0-14399 GCA_964583225.1 uncultured Verrucomicrobiales bacterium
CATGAGATTCTCTGCCGCCACCTATCCCATTTCACCATGACAGAGAGCGATGAAATCAAAAACCAAGGGCGCACCTTCGCACTGGAATTAGTGCGTTCCGTCCCCCAAGGGTTTATTGAAACATCCAGCACCACCTTTGCGATGTTTATCGCCATCCAAGTTTTTGACGTGCCCGACTGGATGAAAATGGCGATTGTTGCCTCTACGAGCGTTGGGTTGCTGTTGAGTTTGTTTACCGTCCAAATCGTGCGACGGTTTGGATGCTCCGTAAATACAGCCTCTGTTTTTGTTTGGATAGGTGCAGCCTCGGGCTTCCTCGTAGCCGCCCTGTCTGGCTCCTCCCCCGGACTTTATATGGCCGGCGTTTGCATCGCCAGCATGATGCTTTCCCTCGGCATCCCGCTGATGTCTCAAATTTATCGAAAACACTACACCAACAAAGCGCGCGGAAAATTATTTTCCATCGCAGGAATGGTAAAATCAATCGTCACGGCGGGAGCTGGGATTGGCGTTGGGACTTGGCTTGCGGGGAAAGGAACCGATTTTCACAATCTTTTTTACCTCTACAGCATCGCCTGCCTCATCATGGGGGCCTGCGTGCTCGCGATGGCTCGGGTGCGATTTCAAAAAACTCAAAGGCTCCGATTATTTGATGCCTTTCGCCACGTCAACAACGACCGCCCATTCCGCAAATTGCTCATCTGCTGGATGTTGCTCGGGTTGGGAAACTTGCTCGGATTTGCTCTTTTTGTCGAATACATCACCAACCCCAAATACGGATACGCCCTCAACGCCGCAGAGGCAGGGATGCTAACAAGCACCATTCCGATGTTAGCCTTCATCGCCAGCGTCGTCTTTTGGGGAATCATTTTTGACAAACTCCCCTTCTACCGCGTCCGCATCACGGTTAACGCTTTTTTTATGTCGGGGATTTTGATCTATTACCTAGGAAATTCCTACACAGCTCTCTGCATCGGCATTGCCCTACACGGCATCGCGCGCGCCGGAGGAAACGTCATTTGGAACCTCTGGGTTACCAAATTTGCACCCGCTGAGCGCGTGGGCGAATACATGAGCGTGCATAGCTCACTCACTGGCGTCCGAGGCATCCTTGCCCCCATCATCGCCTTTTCCGTGGCGGGCACCATGGGACCCGCAACCGTCGCCCTAGCTGGTGGCGTGCTCGTTCTTATCTCCTCGCTCATGCTTCTCCCCGAACTCCGAGCCGAGGCAAAAGCATGAACTACGGAAAAAATCAAAGCTACTCGCCCCGCTTCCGATACGCCATAAAGTAAAGCACAGGCACCGCCATGCGGGAGAGGAGGAGACTTGCGATTTCACCCGCCATCAGCGCGATAGCGAGGCCTTGGAAAATAGGATCAGCCAAGATCACCGCCGATCCCACCACCACCGCCATAGCGGTCAAAAGCATTGGACGGAAACGCACGGCACCGGCGTCGATCACCGCTTCATCCATCGGCATCCCCTCACTCAAACGTAGCTCGATAAAGTCCACGAGAATAATCGAATTTCGAATCACAATTCCGGCTCCCGCCATAAACCCGATCATTGAAGTTGCCGAGAAAAACGCCCCCATGGCTCCGTGAGCGGGGAGAATCCCCACCAAAGAGAACGGAATGGCTGCCATCACGATGAGGGGTGTTAAATAACTCTTAAACCATCCAACCATCAGGATGTAAATAATCACGAGCACCACAGCAAATGCGAGTCCCAGATCTCGGAAAACCTCTAGGGTAATATGCCACTCACCATCCCATTTCACCGATGGTTCATTGGTTGAAGCTGGCAGTTGGAGATTGTAAATTGGCAATGTCGCCGTAGCTCCGCCAAACTTTCTGGCATCCAACGATTCTAATTTTTTATTCATCGCCATGATGGGATAAACGGGGCTTCCCTGAGACCCAGCGACATCAGCCACCACATAAATCACGGGTTGCAAGTTTTTGTGATAAATAGCGCGATCGATTTGCTCTTCTTCCAAATGAACCAATTCACGCAAAGGAACCAGAGGCGGAGATTGAACTGAGCCCGAGCCACCCGATGACGGTTCGGGAAGCGCGTTAGCGTCTCCAGAGCGGACCGACAGCGCGAGCAAATCTTCTGCGCTCGTTCGCGACGCTTTTGGAAGTTGGAGCACCACCTCCACGGGTTCCCGCTCCTCGTTGAGGTGAATTAAGTCCACAGGCATTCCACCCGTAGCGATCCGAAGCGTGCGGGCGATCGTTTCCGCCGTAATTCCATTCAACGCCGCTTTTTCTTTATCCACGCGGAACCTCACACGTTTTTGAGGCGCTTCAAAATACCAATCCACATCCACGACACCGTCCGTCGATTCAAAAATTTCTCGAATTTCAAGCGCAAGAGCCTCGCGAGACTCTTTTGTGGGACCATACACCTCAGCCACCAATGTTTGTAAAACTGGGGGACCTGGAGGAACCTCCGCAACGGCCACAGAAGCACCGTGCGCCTGCGCAATCTCCGTCATACGCGCCCTCACTCGGCTCGCGATATCGTGACTCTTGGCATCGCGCTCATCCTTCGGCAATAAATTGACCTGAATATCGGCATAACGCGCCCCTCTCCTCAAGAAATAGTGACGCACCAATCCGTTAAAGTTATACGGTCCTGCCGTGCCAGCATAAACTTGAGTATCCATGACCTCTGGCTCCTTCGCCAACTCTGCAGCCATTTCCCGAGCCACGTTTGCTGTCGATTCCAAGCTACTGCCTTCCGGCATATTTAACACCACTTGGAACTCACTTTTATTATCAAATGGCAACATTTTCACCTTCACCCAGCCAATGCCCACTAACGCCATACTCCCGAGCAGGAGCAACGTCATCACCACCAAAAATGTCCAGCGGACCAGTGTATTGTGAAGCAAGTGGCTCATCACCCAGCGGTAAGCCCGCGTCATGGCGTCCTCTTTTTCCTCCTCGTCATCATCACCGCCGTGCTTAGTTCCCCTCAGAAGACGAACTCCAGCCCAAGGCGTCACAATAAAGGCAATCAGCAAAGAAAACACCATTGCAGCACTCGCCCCAACGGGGATCGGGCGCATGTAAGGACCCATGAGACCACCGACAAATGCCATCGGCAAAATGGCAGCAATCACCGCCCAAGTTGCTAAAATGGTTGGGTTCCCAACTTCCCCTACAGCTTCGACCGCCACCGCAGAGCGAGAACGCCCCGCATTTTCAGGCAACCTCATGTGGCGCACAATATTTTCAACCACCACAATGGCATCGTCCACCAGAATACCGATCGAGAAAATAAGCGCAAATAGAGTGATTCGGTTTAACGTAAACCCGTAGAGATAAAAAACGAGCAAGGTCAGAGCCAGCGTGGATGGGATTGCCACCGCAACCACCAACGATTCTCTCCACCCCAGCACCAGCAAAATCAACAAACTCACACTAAACACAGCAACCGCCATGTGAAAAAGAAGCTCGTTGGATTTTTCTTCCGCCGTGTTGCCGTAGTGGCGCGTGATCGAAACAGAAACATCATCTGGAATCAAATACCCCTTCATCTCATCCACCTGCGCCAACACGTGTTCAGCCACGGTGACCGCGTTTGTATTGGGGCGCTTGGCAATGGTAATGGTCACAGCTTCCTCGGGGGTGCCGTGATTTTTCACATCGGTGTATAACACATAGTTTGTGCGATCCCCTATGCCGTCCTGAACGGTTGCCACATCGCGCAAATAAACGGGCCGATGATTCATCGCGCCGATCACAATATTTTCGACATCCTTCGCCGACTTCAAAAAACCTCCCGTTTCAACGAGAATGTTCTCCCCATTTTGCGTAATCTCTCCCGCTCTGGATTCTCGGTTCGCCTGTTGAATCACGGGCACCACGCCTGCGAGCGTCAACCCACGAGCCGCTAGTTTTGACGGATCAATATTGACCTGCACCCGACGGCGCTCTCCGCCGATCAGCGAAGTTTCTGCCACGTTAGGAACCGCCTTGATACGGTCTGCCACCTCGGCAGCCAACCTCCGCAACGTCACGGCATTTTGATCTTTTGAATGAAGCGTAAGCGCTAAAATAGGCACGTCATCAATCGACCGCGCTTTAATCAGAGGTTTCGACACCCCAGGCGGGATCACGTCGTAGTTTTGTTGGAGCTTTTGGTTTAAACGCACCAAAGCCGTCTCCACATCGGATCCTACGAGAAACCGAACCACTACCAAACTTTGACCTGGGCTCGACGTGCTATAAACGTATTCTACGCCATCAATTTCCCAGAGCAGTTTTTCCATCGGGCGACTCACCCGCTCCTCGATCTCGCTCGCTGACGCACCCGGCATAGAAACCAAGACGTCCACCATGGGAACTTTAATTTGTGGCTCTTCCTCACGGGGAAGTAAAGCCGTCGCAAATGCACCGAGTAAAATCGACGCAAAAATAATCATGGGCGTCAGTTTCGAATCGATAAACATCTTCGCCAACCGCCCTGAAAGCCCCATAGGCACCGCAGAGTTCTTTTCTTCTAAATCGCTAGTTTTCACGGATTTGATCAGTTAATAGGTTAGGGCAAATGCTGCACATTCAAAGGCGTGCCATCTCGAAGTGACGCAGGAGGATCAAGCACCACCTGCTCACCCTCAGATACTCCAGAAAGAACCAATCGAAGCCCTTCGCTCTGAGGAACCGTATTTACGAGCCTAAGCTGAGCCGACCCGTCTTTAACGACAAAAACCAACTCCATTTGACCACGGCGAATCACCGCAGAAGAAGGAACTAAAATCTTATCGGCCCGACCCCGCGGAACCCAAGCTCTTCCAAACAAACCAGCGCGAATCCCGCGGGCTTGAGGGAGGTCAATTTTCACCAAAAACGTGCGCGATGCGCTATCTGCCGATGGCTCAAGCTCTCCGACCTGACCATTCACACAAATATTTGCCGCTTCTATCTCGACGCTCACTGGTTGCCCCAATTTCAAGGCTCCAGCCAGCGATTCAGCCACAGGCATTTCCAAACGCAACGAGCTTGGATCCTCCAGCACAACTAAACCTTTTCCAGGAATCGCCAAATCACCCGCATCGGCTAGCTTGCGAGTAATCGTCCCCGCAAAAGGAGCGCGAATCACGGATTTATCAAGCGTCGCTTTGATTTTTTCTAAATTTGCCCGAGCCATTTGCGCGTTCGCCTTCACCTGCTCATAACGAGAACGGCTTGTTGCGTTACTTTCTAACAACTTCGTCTGACGCTTCAACTCACTTTCCATCTGCTGGAGTGCCGCTTCTGCTCTGATTTTTGATGCCACCAACTCCCGATCATCGATTTTAGCGATAAGATCTCCTTTTTTCACCTTCTGACCACTCACCACATGAAACTCGAGAATGCGTCCTAAAATATCGCTGGAAATTGTCGCTTCCAATCTAGGTCGCACGGTGCCAACAACCGCCTCAAACATCGGCAAATTGCGCATCTCAACCTTGGCAGTTTGCACAGTAACGGGTTCTCCCTTTTCTTGGGAAACCTCCGCCACCTCGTGCTTTTTACACCCCACAGACACCAACAGAATCATTAATAATAGAATTCGCATAATATGAACGCTCGTAACAGCAACCGCACATATAACCACAGATTTTGAAATGTCAATTATCGGCGTGAAAGAAAAGAGTCATACGCCATGACAAGGTTCTTACGCAGAAAGTAAAATTTAAATGGAATCCAACTAAAAACAGATTAGGATGCAGGTATGAAGATGAACGCTTTGATCATCCCGCTCACCGTTATCAGTTTCGGAATCTCAACGGGAACCTTACTCACCTCCTGCGAAAAGAGTAAAAAACAAACAAGCCAAGAACTTCAACTTTCAGGCTACGAAGCGACACCTGAAGAATTTCTCCGCGCTGCAAAAGAGGGAGATGCTCGAGCTTTAAAATTACTCATCCAACAAGGCATAGACCCGAACACTCGCGATGCTCAAGGACGATCCGCTATCCATCTTGCGGCGGAAACTGGTCATCAAGATGCCGTTTCAGCTCTGCTGGATGCTGGAGTTTCAATTAACGTCACAGATCCCGATGGGGTTACACCTCTCATGCTCGCGGCAACTCAAGGACGCCCCGAGATGGTTCGTTTTTTAATCAAACAAGGCGCCAAACCCGAACTCAAAGACCACCTCAACCGCAACGCTCTCATTTATGCCATCGATGCCAATCAACCATCCAGCGTCGAAGAACTCTCCCCCTATTTAAGGGCGGAGCTAGACACCGCGTTGCTCTATGCCGCCGCTCAAGGCAAATTTCACGTCATCAACACGCTCACCAGTTTTGGAGCTTCCGTTTATGCACGACACGAAGGAGGAATGACCCCGCTCATGCTCGCTGCGGAAAATGGACACACAACCACCGTGCATGCCCTCCTTCAGAGTGGAGCCAACCGATTTGCAATCAATGAACACGGTTGGACTGCGGCTCAAGTTGCGGCCGCTGCGAACCATGAAGCCATCGCCGAACTTTTAAGCCAAGCTCCCGAAGCCGAGGAACTCGCCATCAACGAACCCAGCGATGAAGAAGGCGTGATGTGGCAGGAATCCAACTCAGATATAGTTGCCGTCCTACCTCAAACCGCGTCTGAAAATCAACCCCAAGAAAACAACGAATCTCAAGCTGGTAGCTCTAGCCAAGTTGCTCAAAACGATACACCTCAAAAATCCGAGCAACCTAACCATTCCACCTCAATCAATAATGGAAAATCAACCATCGTAGCAAACACAACAACAGCCCCCCACAGGCCTAACCAAATAACCCCTCATCGCCCCAAGCGGCATCTCCCCTTTATTGCCAACCAAACGGTTTCAACTCAAAAAGCTGAACCCAAACATCCGGAACGCATCGCTCAAGACCTCCACATGAGAGACTACCATCAACAGAACCTCCCGTTCATAATCGACAAAGTCACTCCAAAATCCGTCCAAGTCCGCAAACTCTACGGAGAACACAAAAAAGTCTCCGTTCGTCAGGGAGAAACAATCCCAGAAACCCCATTTAAAATCGTGAGCGTTCACCGAAAAATCAAAGACAGCAAACTAAACGACGGTCAACCGTCTGACATCTCCATCGTTGAGATCGAAGACACACGCACAGGAAAACGCCGAAAACTCACCACACAAATTCCCGAAATGGCATCGGAACCTTGGGCGGTTTTAGAAAATACCTCCGGTTCTGAAATCTACGCCGCCCGCACAGGACAAACATTCCAGACATCCAGTGGCGAAACTTACACCGTTACCGATATCCGCCCCTCTCAGGTGATTCTAACCCACCAAAAAACGGGCAAAGTCATCACGATTCCTCTCGGAAACTAAAGCCTCACCCTCAAAAAAAACCTGGCAGATGAACGAAACGCTCACCTGCCAGGAAAACAATAAACAATGAAATCGATTGTAAAAACTACAATGAAATATTCTTCGAGGGAGAAACTAGACGAAAAACCGAGGAAGCCACAAGCAAATTCGACGCTTTTTCACATTTTTTTTTAATTTTATAACACCTCGCGATAAACATCGGCGTGCGGACGAGGAATAACCACCGCATTCACCAACGCTCCAGCGTCACCAATCACTTTCTTTCCAGTCTCCACGGCAGCCTGCACAGAAGAAACATCTCCAGTGAAAGTAGCAAACGCCTTACCGCCCATCGCCATGGCAAGACGGATTTCTAAAATGTTCACATCAGCGGCTTTCACAGCAGCATCCGCCGCTTCAATGAGCGTAACAATATTGAAAGATTCAAAGATTCCGAGTGCGCCACTTGGCTCTGAAGCACTGCTCCGACCAATCGCCGTTAACACATCTGGATGAATCCGAGGAAGCACGGTGTGATCGATCAAAAAACCGCGAGCGGTCAGACACCCGACGTGAATCGCAGATTTTACAGAAGAGACATCGCCACTGATCAGGACCATGTATTTTCCCGAACAAATCGAACGAGCGAGTAAAAGTTTAATATTAGCCGCTTTGAGCATGGTATCGGTGACGGTAAATCCGGCAACGATACTGCTAACCTCAATGAGGCCAATGGATTGATGATTAGACATAAGATAAATGGGGTAGGTTAAAGGGTGATAAACAAGATATTCAATTAACGAACACGTATAATGATGGAAGTTTCAGTGATATTTTCGACCACTCCAGCGAGGGGAGCATGAATGATGGCTCCCAAATTTTTCGGAGCAGGGGCGGCAATAACTTGCCCCTCGGTAACAGTTTGCCCCACCACAACCTGAGCTTCGGACGGAGCACCAGCGTGTTGCTTAAGTGGCAACTCCAACGTTTCAGGAGAAAGATTAAAATCAATAATCGGGGTATGCACATCAAACTCCGTGATTTCCAACTTCGCCATGAGACGTTTCGTTGGTGTGCGACGTCCTTCGCGCATAGGATGAGGTTCGGTAGGACTTGCGCCCTCCCATTTAAACCCGCTCTCGCGCAGGTTATTTTTAGCGGTATCGCAAGCTTCTTTGGGGAAAAGCCCCTCAGGACAGGAAAACAATGTGCACAAACCGCAAGAGCAACAAAGTGCGGCCCATTCACTAAAGCGCTCACTTCCTCCAGACTCCGTGAAAGCGAGGTTCCGCATCACTTGGTGCGGTTGGATGTCGTAGCCCAGCAAATAACGAGGGCAAAGCTCGGTGCAGAACCGGCACTGGTCACAGGCCGATTTTCCGACGGCATCCTTAAATTTTAACGGTTGCATTTTCCGCACAATAATCGGGTGCGAACGGTCCAACACAATCACACCGCCAGAAGTTTTAGTCACGGGTTCGTCAAGAGTTTCCCCCAAGCGTCCCATCATCATACCGCCGTGCATCAGCACAGGATCGGGAACGGTCACACCACCTGCGAGCTCAATCAGTTCGCGGAAACTAACCCCCACAGGAACCTCTGCGGTAAATGGCTTTGCCACGGCTCCGGCAATCGTCAGCATTTTACGAATCACGGGCTTACCTTCGGCAGCGCGCGCCACGTTAATGAGAGACTCCGTATTCATCACCACACAGCCGACATCCTTAGGAAGCCCTGCTGCTGGGATTAAGCGTTTGGTTACTTCATAAACCAAATCCACCTCGTCACCTGCCGGATAAAAATCGCCCAACAAATGCACGCGCGCCATCGTGCCTTCGCAAGCGGCTTCACACGCTTTTACAGCTTCGGCATTTTTGGCTTTAATCCCGATCACCGCCTGAGTTGCCCCAAGCTCCTTTGCCACCAATAAAAGTCCACGCACCATTTCATCTGCGTGCAACTCCATAAGAGAGGCATCTTTATGAAGTAAAGGTTCGCACTCCGCGCCGTTCACAATAACGGTATCGGCCGAGGCGGCTAATTTAATATGAGCGGGAAAACCTCCGCCGCCGGCACCGACGACGCCAGCGTCACGAATTTGATCTGCAAGTTGATTGGACACGCACAAACCCTAGAACCTTAAACAAAAACGACAAGCAAAAAAAATCAAAAGAAAGCAAAGAGAATCGAAGAATCGACACTCAAAACTCTGCCCGCTCTTTTCAGGCGCTACGCCTATTCATGATGTGACGAAATGATCTTGATTGGATTTCCATACATCCCAACCAACCAAGCCACGAGAACCGCGGTGTAAAACTGCCCCACAATAGCCTCCATTTGGCAGAGTGATGCCGCGCCTGGAATTTGAGGAGTAATATCTCCGTAACCCAAGGTCGTTAAAGTCACCATGCTAAAGTAATTAAACAAATACAATGAATTAGTCCCCGCATTCTCAAGCAAAGTACCACTAAAGGCTTGGCCATGATGAATAGATTGAAGCAAACAATAAAGCCCCCCCCAGAATAAGCCGATGATGAGATACAGACAAAGCGAAACAACAATGACAGCCCCATTTACCTTCTTTGCGTGAAGCAACTGCTTAAAAAACTCTATTACAAGAAACAGGTAAAATATCGAAAGAAGCACAAGTGCAGCATCCGCGCTGTAGGGAACAAGTGAAAAAACACCCAACCAGTGAAACACCAAGGCTGTGCCCGTCACCAGTATTGCTATCGACCGTTTATTTTGCTTTTTCTGAACCGTTGCTACTGCAAAAAACAGCATCAAGGTCAAAATCCCATGCACTACAATAGACGCAGCTTGCGAGCTCTGCGGGATAAAAGGCGTCAGGAAAATATAAACCAGCAACCCTATAAACAGGCGCATAAATTGTTTTCCTGACAGATCACATTCTTCCATCCTATTTCTCCTTAGCTGGAGCTACCTCGACCTTACCTTCAGGATCGTCGAGCATGTGCCCCCAATCAGTGCGATTCTTCATCTTTTCTTTGATGTCCTTAGGAATCGCTTGCGTGCGGTCGCGGATTTCCCATCCACCACCAAGCGCTTTATACATCGCAATCATGTTGGTTGCAATGGTTCCACGCACTGCGGCGTATTGGTCTTGCTTTGTCGTGAGGGAACGAATCGAATCGAGAACACGTTGATAATCTGCCAAACCTTCTTTGTATTGAAGCATGGAAAGATCTGCTGATTTTTTCGAAGTTTCTACACCTTGGCGGAGGAAATTGGACTCTTTCTTCGCTTGGGTAAACCCAGTCATGCCGTCTTCAACTTCACGAGCCGCATTTAGCACCGTATTGTGATACACGGTGATCGCTTGCTCAAACCGAGCATCTTGCACCCGCACGCTGTTTTTGATCCGGCCGTAGTTCAGGATGTTCCACCGGAATGATGGGCCAAAGGAATAACCAACGCTATCACTATCGAAAACATCATCCAAACTTCCTCCAGAACCTCCAAACAAACTGGTTGCAGCAGCGGCACCAAGTGATCCGTGAAGGCTAAAGCTTGGGTAAAGCTCGGCTTTAGCGATACCAATCTGCGCGCTCTGCGCCATCGCTGTCATTTCAGCACGGCGAATATCGGGGCGGCGACGCAACAACTCAGCAGGAACACCGACAGCGAGCTTTCCAGAAATAGAAGGAATACCCTGCCCACCTTTGATGCGATCTCTGGTTTTTCCTGGAGCTTCTCCAAGGAGCACCGCCAATGCGTTGTGATATTTCACCAAAGCAGCTTGCATCTTTGGAATTTGAGCCTGCGTATTGAACAGCAATGTTTTTGCCTGAAGCACGTCGAGTTCCGTCACGGTACCAGCCTCAAACTGAAGTTCAACCAATTTGAGCGAGTCTTTCTGAAGTTTTACGTTTTGTTGCGCCAAACGAATCCGCTCTTCAATCGTCCGAATATTCACATAGGTCGAAGCCACCTCCGCGGTGAGCGATACCAAGATGTCATCGTAGTTTGCCAACTCAGACATCATGCTCGCATCGGCAGATTCGATAGCTCTGCGAAACTTCCCCCAAAAATCGAGCTCCCATGCCGCATCAAAACTGTATGTGGCACTGTTTGCATAACGATCAGGAGTCATAGAAAACGGATTGGGAGAATCTCCCCTACGACCGGAACGACTCACACCACCACCAACGGTCTGGCTTTGTGGGAACATGTTCCCTTGAGTTAAACCCAATACTGCGCGAGCTTCCAAAATCCGCAACCCTGCAACACGAAGACCTAAGTTCTGATTGTAAGCATCTTCAACAAGCTGGTTCAGAATAGGATCATGAAACTGAGTCCACCATGCAAGATTCAGCTTAGAGCCACTTCCTTTGGCTAAAATACTATCATGGGCATTCCATGAATTTTCGATTACGCTCTCAGGCTTTGTATAGTCGGGACCGACCATACAACTGGCAAGAAATGCTGCAGGTAAAGAAGCTAAAAGAAGTGCGGAATATTTCATATGCGAGTGGGAGCAATAACAACTCTCATTCAAAGGTCAACATTTTCTATATCCAAGAAATCACGGGTAATGATACTCAGAACTACTTGATCACCTGCTTGATAATTTCTTTTTCAGCCTTACGCTTCGTTTTTTTGACCTTCTTATGAACGTCCTTCTCTAAATTCTTCTCCGCTTTCTTAAGATCAATCTCTTTTTTCGGCTCTTTTTTAACGATATTCTCAATCTTCTTATTTTTTGCGTGCTCCTTCTCGTGACTTTTTGCATCAGCGCTCGTCACTCCAAAAGTCATCATCAACCCGAAGGCAATCGTTCCAGTAATAATTGGTTTCATCATAGAAAAGCCATGGTATTCAACCAAATCCACTGCGTCAACTCCTCATTCCGTCATGCAAAGACATTGCTATCCTTCAAAGCTGAAGGAGCGTAAAAAAGGCTCGACTCGCTTTCGAAGAGAGAAATAGTGAACGCGTCAGCGCCTTATGTCCTCCCCTTCCACACCCAACCGATCCATTTTTTTACAGGCCAAGTTCCTCATTGCCTCATGTGTCGGAATTGCTTTGTTTTTGTTACCCATCCCATTCGGAGGCGAAACCACGGTGCTTCTCTCGCATGTTAACCGCCTCGTTAAAGAACACGCTTTGCATTGGGTGCTCGCCTACGGAGCACTCACTTCAATCGTTACGGCTATTTTCACCTTGGGAGCGAGCTTCGGAAAATGGTCCTTTCTCCTCAATCGCCCAACGCTACGAAAAATATTTGTCTGCGCCCCCTTTCCCCTTGCGATCCGAGTGCTTGGCGCGCTCGTTTACCTCTTGGTTTATTGGCAAATTGGTCCCGAATGTATCATTGAAGAATCGACAGGAGGCTTGGTGGTCAACGGATTTGTTGGCGGATTATTTGTTACGTTCACCGTCGGCAACCTCATACTCCCCTTCCTTCTCGATTTCGGGTTACTCGAATTTATGGGCGATCTTTTCCGCCCGCTCATGCGCCGACTCTTCAACGTCCCTGGCCGAAGCGCCGTGGACGCCGTGGCATCTTTTGTGGGAGATGGAACGCTTGGCATTCTCGTTACCGATGAGCAATACGCTCAAGGATACTACACAAAACGAGAGGCCGTATTGATTGCTACCAGTTTTTCAGTGGTCGGTATCGCCTTTGCGTCATTTGTTGCCGAAGAACTTGGATTTTCGGATCGATTTGCTTTATTTTACGGCACAATCGTTCTCACGACATTCATCATCTCCCTCATCATCGCGCGCTCTCCATTTATCAAACGCTACCCGATGGAATACAATGAGGAATCAGGCAAACAACTCGATGAACCCACGGGAAAAGTTCACTTCTCAGACGCTTATGACCTTGCCTTAAAAAAGGCGAGCACAGCCGATTTTTCCGTCTTCACTAAGATGTTACCCACCATCTTCAACATCCACATGACCTTCATTCCCGTCATTATTCTAGTAGGGACAAGTGGTTTAATTATTGCAGAATACACCCCCATTTTCACCTGGATTTCCGCCCCTCTCGTTCCGCTCTACCAAGCGCTTCACATTCCAGATGCACAACTCGTCGCCAAAGCTTCTCTCGTCGGGTTTGTCGATATGTATCTGCCAACGATTTTCATTAAAAACTCTACCTCGGACATCGCTCGCTTTATCGTGGGCACGCTTTCATTCACTCAGCTGATTTTTATGGCTGAAACAGGGGCCATCCTTCTCAAAACCCGAATGGGCTTTCGCTTCACCGAAGTGCTCGGATTTTTCCTACTTCGCACAGCGTTAAGCCTACCCATCATTTTAACAATCGCCTATCTGGCGTTTAAATAAATGATGAGCATTTAATTCGAATTATACTGAAGATGAATCCTCAAAAAACCAGCGCTTCCGATATCTGAAGGAAGAAGGAATTGTGCCCCAGCCCATTCATAGCCATCTGGAGCAGGGGGCAAATCAGACGATGGCTTACATTCTTTGGCTGAGTTTTCCCAATTATTAAGATCTAAGCTAGATTCTGGAGTATAAGTGAGATTGCCTACACGATAGGAATATCCATCCCAGACACCGCCCGATTTTCGCAACCATGAGATTTTTGCGTATTGAACACCTCCTTCTTCTACGGTGTGGATAAACGAAGATTTGCGTGTATTTTTTATCAAGGGATCCGTTCCACCCATCGCCCATTCTTCAAGGTTGCTGATACCATCTCCATCGGGATCGGCTAAAGGATCGGCATCATTTCCTTGAAGGTTAAAAATCGCTTTAAAATCCTCAAAACTTACGTTGGCTAAGTTGGTGCTACGCCCAGAGAGTTGAGCAATTTCATACGCGCTTAATGAGCGTTGCCAAACCATCAAGTCGTCCACGGTGCCTGCAAAGAAAAAGTTTCCTACTCGGTTGACTCCTAATTGAAGTCGCCCAAAAACATTCCCTAATGCTCTGGGGATCGATGCGACTCTCTGTCCATTATAATAACAATGAGTAAAACGGCCATCAAAGCTCACTACAAGATGTATCCATGAAGTAGAAACCTGACCGATCGCGATTGTGCGAGAACTTCTCAATTGATAGGTGCCAGGATTGGC
>CAZOWD010000036.1:0-14284 GCA_964583225.1 uncultured Verrucomicrobiales bacterium
TAGCACAGGCGGATCATGTCTTTGACAAACTGTTTCCAAAGGAAAAAGAGGCCACGGATGGTGTAGCGAAAATTTTCATCATCTGCCATTGTGATGATGCCTAATTTGAGGTTGTGTTCAATCTGATCGCTGAGTTCGGTCTCGATTTGTTTTTCGAGAATGTCAGGGTCTGGGATGCTGAGGTCGTCATCGGTAAATCCCTGCTTGTGGAGGAAATATTCGTGTTCTGTGATGATTTTTTCTGCGCATTCCTGGCTACAACTCACTTGATTGGTATGGACTCTAGGTGGTAGCTTGAGGGTAGGGGAAAAGGGGAAGTTGGTAGTGCGCCAAATACCATCCATGATATCGCGAGAGGTGATATTGAGGTAAGTGAAGGTGATGTTTGCTTGTTCGCAGAGGCAGAGAGTGGCTACGGATCTCGTTTCGGCATTCCAGAATAGTTGATATTGTTGTTCCATTCCTCCAAGGTTCCATCCGCAGTTGCGAATGTGTTCGTAGCCAGATTGTTGAAGGCCTAGGATTTGTTCATGAGCATTGGGGTAGTTTTGTAGATCGATATGAAATACCTGCTCAAGGGTGTTTTTTACAGGCATGCGCAATTTGCGGATTCGGGTGAGCAGTTCCACCCAAGGGAGAAAGAACCAAGAGGCTGCGGCTGCAATTCCAGCGATTGCATTTCCCGTTAAGTAATAGAAAAAAAGCCCAGATGCGATGAGCATCACGAGTGCTCCTAGCTTGCGGAGGATGATGGTCCGGCAGGAGCGAAGCGCTAAAGCAAAAATAACGATAGCGATAACAATGTAAAATTGTTGCATGAGAGTGAGTTGGTAAATCGATTGTATACCGAAAGAATCGGGCATTCACCAGAACGTGGATGCGGGAGAATATGCCACCGAGTTTTCACTTTGCAACTTGTGAAAGTCGTCTCGTTGGATATATTTGAGTCATGGCTATTGAAACTTTTGATGGAATTTCGCCCGATATTCATCCTAGCGCGTTTATTGCAGGAAGCGCAGACGTGATTGGACGTGTAAAAATTGAAGAAGAGGCTAGCGTTTGGTATAATGTGACGATCCGAGGAGATATCAATGATATTGTGATTGGTCCCAGATCAAACGTGCAAGATAATGCGGTTGTGCATTTGGCTGATGACTATGGCGCTTACTTGGGTGAGTTAGTGACGGTTGGCCATAGTGCCATTGTGCATGCCTGCACGATCAAAGATGAGGTGCTTGTTGGTATGGGCGCTTGTATTCTCGATGGAGCTGTGATCGGTGAGCGGTCCATTATCGGGGCGAATGCCTTGGTGACGGGGGGCACGATAATTCCACCGGGATCATTAGTTTTAGGAAGCCCTGCCAAAGTCGTTAAAACTCTCGATTTAAAGGATCAGGCAAATATCAAAAAATGGGCGGAGAAATACGTCGGAAATGCTCGTAAGTTTATGGCTCGACCTAACGCTGGATTGGCATAATTGCGCGCGTTGTTTTACCATTTAATTTTATTCAAATGAAAAATCATGTCAGAGTTGAACCCGTGGGGTTAATGCCTACTTCGGCAGGTTGCGCTGTGTTTTTGGGGGATGGGGAAAAGGTGATTGTGTTTTACATCGATCCCACCATCGGAGCTTCGATTAACGCTGTGATGGCTGGGGTGAAGCCACCTCGACCGCTGACGCACGATTTATTTTCTCAAGTATTGGACGCCTTCGGTGCGAAGGTCGATCATATGACCATCGTGCGGGTCGAGGGCGAGGTGTTTTTTGCGCGTCTCTTTATTGTCGCTGAAAATGAAATTATGGAGCGCAAGATTGTTGAGATCGATGCGCGCCCCAGTGATTGTTTGGCGCTGTCAGTTCGTCAAAATGCTCCCATCTATGTGCTTCAAGATGTGTGGGATGAATTGCGCGATATGTCCGAGGTTTTGGAAGAACTTCGGGAAAAAGGGGAGGAATAAAGGAAGGTAATAAAAAATCACAACGCCTCGATGAGGTCGTTGTGATTTTGAAAAACGTTTTTTGAATAGGGGAAACCCTTTGAGATCCTAGTGGTCCAAGTAGAGGTAGTTCTGCCAACTCTTCATGCGTAGGAGCATTCTTCGGATGATGGCAACATGGTGGACTTTACCTGAGTAAATGGCAACCTCAGCCAATGCACCGTCGGGGAGAACATACTGACTAGTATCATCTTCAAGCTTTACAAGAGCGGTAGCTAATCCTTTTTTGGCTCCCAGAAAATCTGAAGTTTTGGCCATTGATCCTGATCCTTGAAGTTCGCCTTCACCTAGTGCAGGTAAAACTTTAGCGATTTTTCCTTTAAAAATCTTACCAGGGAGTCCTGGGAAAATGACCTCTGCCTCATATCCTACTTGTAAGTTTTGCAGAGCGTTTTGTCTGAAAGACGCCACGATGTAGCGGTTTCCTTCGGGGACAAAACTGAGAGCGGAACGCACGGGGAAAGGAACAGCCATCAGGCCTGGGTGAGCACGTAAATGAGTCACATATCCGTCGGATGGGGCTCTCACCACCGTCTTGGTTAGGTTCCATTGAGCTCTTTCAACGTCGGCGCGGAGTTGATCGATTTTTTCCTTCTCCAATGTGCTTAGTTCAAATTTGGCTCGTTCTAATGAAGCTAGCGCTTTTTGATAAGCTGCTTGAGCGGATATGGCAAACTGGCGCTTGCTCTCGAGAACTGTGGCTGCCATAGCGCTTTCTGCCTTTTGAGCGCGTTCGTAAGCCATTTGAGTGCGGTCTCTTTCAGATTTGGCTTTAGCGACCGTAGATTCCGCTTCTTGGATGGAAGCTTTTAATTGGGCTACTTGAGATAGAGCGACCTGTAATGCTGCTTTTTTCTTGTTGAGTTCCAATTGGAAGGCTGCGGGGTCGATTTTAAAAAGAACATCACCTTTTTTTACGGGGGTGTTGGGCTTTACTGGCACATCTATGATAATGCCTGAAACGGCAGGGTTGATCGGAAGGCTGACAAATCCGCGAAAGGCTACCTTCGAATGAGGGTAGTTGTAGTTCATGATCAGCACCATGGCTCCAACGAGAGCAATTCCACCAAGGACCGCCGTTGGAACGGTCCATTTGTTAAGTGGAATTTTAAAAATTTTAAAGATAGCGATCGTAACGGCCGCGTAAGTGAGTAACATCAAAGTTTCCATAACTGGTTTGTTTTAATCTAAATGGTTTATAAATATTTTATTTTACTGAGCAGTCTGCGGGTTACTTAGAAGTTTTCTGCATGCTTGTTTGAGGTAGCAGTTTTTTCAGTTCTTCAAGTTCTTCTTTGACCTCTTTCATTTCTTTTTGAAGGTCTAGAACAGCTTGTTCTTCACTTTCAGATTCACCTTTGGCGTTTACAAATCCCCAACCGCGATCTTTGCGGTAAAGGGTGGCCCAAATCCAGAGGAATGGCCAAATGACGTGGAGAGTAAATAAGCTAACCCATCCAGCTACGTGAATAGCATCGCGCTGAGGGTGGTCCCGTTTACATGCAATTTCGTATGGGATGTCATGAATGGCAATGATTCCGTAAAAAAGAATCAGTGCGACAAAAACAAGAACTCCAAGAGCTACATATTCTAACATAATATAATAAAGGGTGATTGAGGGGGCAGGTGCGGAAGGTAGTCGAAAAAGTAAATATCTCAAGCTTTATTTTGTTCAGGTGTTGACATGCATTTCGGGTGGGGTAGGTTAGTTGTTTATGAAATTGCCTCAAATTAGCAGGACTACTCGAAAAGGTGATGTTTCGGTGCTTGTTCCCCTTATTTTAGTCGTTTGTTGCCTTGGAGCGGGGTGGTTTTTCTGGATTTCTTATCAGAAGAAGGCCTCAAAGGCCGCTGAAAAGAAACTGGAGGAGGCTCAATCTATTTCAAAAATAGGAGAAGAAGATCAAGATGCAAAATCTGTTGAAGAGGCCGAGCCAGAGGTTGTTCCTGAAGTTACCCCAGAAGACGTTGAACCGAAAGTAGTGAAGGAGGAGCCCGAGGTTGTAGTTCCTGAGAAGGTAGAGCCAGAGGTTGTGAAGAAACCTGAAGAGGAAAAGCCTAAGGTTAAAACGGAGGTCGATTTATTGCTCGAAAAAAAATTCCCCTTACCGCACTACAAGTCTTTGGAAGTTTTGGTTAAAAATTGGCAAGAGGTGCCTCAAAAAGCTTTTCCTAAGCAAGTGCTGGTTCGCGTTAGCTTGAACTATCAAGGTAAAGCTGGAGGCGAGAGTAAAATGATGGAGTCAGAGCATTTGGCGAAGCCTCTAGCTCTTAAATCGGGGCAATTGACGGTAGTTTCTTTGGATGATCCGCAGTTAAAAGCTACCGTTTCCCTAGATGATACAGATTTTAAGGATCGCGTGAGGGCTTTGTATGAACAGAAAAAGGAGGAGGGGATTGCAAAAGTTCTCGCTAAACGAGAGCTCAACCGTTCAAAAGCTGAAGCGTATTTGCAGAAGCAAAAATCGAGAGGTGAACAGAAAAAGACGCGTTCATCGAAAGGGGGTCATTTAAGCCAAAGCGATTACAGAAAATACGGGCATAAGTTCCGAGGTGATTATTGGCCAGAGCCCAAAAATGGAAAAAACAGTGAATATGATCACGAAGTCCCCATGGGACCTATTTGCGGTGTGGCTTCCGTTCTGTATTTAAAAAAAGAAGCTAAAATTGTCAGCTTGTGGAAAAAAGGACCGGGGGCTCGAGCTGGATTGAAAGAGGGGGATGTTTTGATCGCGGTTGGAGGAAAGCCGTTTAAAGAGTATGGTAAAAAAAATGCGGATGGTCCTGCTGGTGTTCCCGAAGCTTTGGGGTTGGCGATGATTAAGGCGCAGGCCGAGAATCGACCATTGGAGCTAACTGTGCTTCGTGGTGGTGAGAAAAAGATAATAAAGGTGGAACTGCCTCCGCTTCCTCCGTTTGAGAAATCGATGCCTGAAGATGCACGGTCGCAAGCGTTGGCTCAGTCTGCAGCCGAGTATTTATTAGAAGTTCAAAAAGACGATGGGCTTTGGAATAAAAACGATTACACAAATGCATGGTGCGGGTTGGCGTTACTGGCAACTGGAAATCCCAAGTATTCAAGAGCTGTAAAAAAAGCAGCGAGGTCTCTTGCTGAACATTATGACTTAGGAAAGAATCCTTCGAATAAAGAATTGATCAACGGAGGGGAAGACGCTGGAGAGCCGAACAACTGGAAGGTTTGTATGTCTGGAATATTTTTAGCCGAGTATTACTTGGCTACGGGCGATAAAGCGGTGCTACGCGCTATTGATCATTGCTGCAAGAGTATGGATATTCGGCTTCACCCTCAAAATGGTCGGTTGGGGCATGGCAGAGATCATTATCACTTACCTTATGGGGGAAAAGGGCTTGTGGTCGTTAATGTGCATGCTCACCTTCTGTGGGCGCTGGCGTCGCATATTGATTCGTTAAAGCGAAATGATTGGAGCAAGTGGGAGCTTTCTTACAAGGCCGTTTCTGCTGCTTTTGGGCGCGAAGGTCAGGTCGGATACAACTTTAGTGCCCGCGGAGGATCGCAGTGCACGACGCGGTCTGGAGCAATGCTGATCGCGCTTAACTTAACGAAGCGTAACAAGGCGGATGCACGGAGAATGGGGAAATGGTTAGCTGATAATGATCAGTTGTTTCCCGATGTGCATGCCATGACGTTTATCGGCCCCATTTTTGGATTTTCCGCTTTAAAAAATACGGGTAAATCGAGTTACAAAAAAGCATTTCAACACTACAGATGGCTGTTTTCTTTGATTCAACCAGTCAATTATAAACAAGGCGTTTATTATTATAGCGATCGAGGAAACAGCGGAGGCGACAAGTATTGCAATAAGCGTCTGGTCGGAAATGTGATGGCGGTGATCGTAATGGCGTCTAATCGGGACGACACGCTGTGGATGTTTGGAAATCGGAAAAAAAATTGGTATTAAACATTTTTCTCCGATCACGGAGCAAGGTAGCTGAATGTGTCAAGGTTCCTGAGTATTGCGAAGAGGATGACAATTCCCAAAATGACCCAGATTAAGATAGGTGAAAGGTTGATTTTGGGAGGTGTTTTTCCAAGAATCGTGATGCAAATGATGAGGTAGAGGTTTCCGAGTAAAAAAATGAGAGCTCCAACTGTGAGTAGAGCGTTGTGTCCTAATGCTTCTAAAAGATGACCGTGGATGAGGTCGGAGGCACACCGTGTTCCTCCGCACCCTGGGCAGTAGTAGCCTGTCCATTGTTTGATTGCGCATCCTGCACCTTGAGCGCCGAACCACCGACTGATGGATAAAAATGAAAACGCCAGAGCAGTCGCGATTACTGGCGGTAGTAGTGGCCAAAGAGGTCGGCGTTTCACGAGGTGAGAGAGAGCAGAATTAGAATTCAGAAGCCGCTGGTTCTGGAGTGGTGTTTTCTGAGTTTTGATCGAGTGTGGGTCCTGTGGCTGGGCTGGTTTCTTCCCAGTTTTGAGGATTTTGCATTTCCTTTTCGAGATTTTTCAGATGTTCTTTGGCATTGAAATACACGCTAATGCCAACGACGATGACAATGAGTTGAAGGATGATTCCTAAATAACCCAAAATGAGCCCTGCAATGGCCATTCCTTTTCCTTGGATTGGGGTTGGGTTGGCTTTGATCGATTTGAGAGCCAAGTGTCCGCAAATCACAGCGGGGATGCCGAAAAATCCCCAAAAGTAACACGCTAAAATGGTAAAGATGCCGCAAACAAGACTAGCGATGGCGAGCCCGCTTGTTGGAGTGGGTTGCACGAAGGTTGGAGGGGGAGTTGCTTGCCCAGGAGCGTAGATGGGGGAGGGCGATGCGATGGATGGCGTGGGAGGAACCGTGGGAAGCGGTGGAGGTGTGTTCTGTTGTGTTGGGGAATCGAGTTGGTTTGCCGGATAGGAGAACTTAAATTCAGGAACTTGTTTTAAGGGAATCCAATCATCCATTCCCTCCCTCCAAACGATTGTTGAGTCGTTGATTTCGTTGGAGAAAAGGAGGTCTTTGATTTTTTGTTCGGAGACGGGCCCGTGTTGGGTGCCGTCTTTTCCGTAGAACCAATTTGCCATGAGGGTGTGGATGGATGGTGTGAAAGAAGAAATAAAAAAGGCGAGCCGTTATCGGGCTCGCCTTTTTGAAAAGGAGAAAATTACATGGCAACAATCTCATAGCCGCCATCTACGTAGATGACTTGGCCGGTGATGGAGGCTGCCCCATCGCTGGCGAGGAATACGCCAGTGTGACCGAGTTCTTCTGGTGTGCAGGTTCGGCCGATAGGAGCGTGCTCTTCATAGTATTTGAAGAGTTTGCTGAAGTCTGAGATGCCACGGCCTGCAAGTGTTTGGACTGGGCCTGCTGAGATGCAGTTAACGCGGATCTGCTTGCGACCGAGGTCTGCTGCAAGGTAGCGTGTGCTGGCTTCAAGAGCAGCTTTGGCTACACCCATGACGTTGTAGTGAGGAACCACTTTGACGGCTCCGTAGAAGCTCATTGCGATAATGCTTCCACCGTTAGGCATCATTTCTTTAGCGCGTTGGGAAATGGCGATGAGCGAGTAAGCTGATACGTCGTGAGCGATGGAGAACGCGGAACGTGTGGTTTTTGAGAAGTCGTCCATGAGCGCTTCTTTAGGAGCGTATGCTACTGAGTGAAGAACCAAGTCAATGGTGTCGGTGTGTTTTTTGACATTTTCAAAAAATTCATCGAGTTCTTCATCGCTGGTGACGTCACATGGGTAAAGAGGGGTGTCGGCTCCAAATGTTTCACTGAGTTGCTCGACATTTTTCTTAAGTCGCTCACCTTGATAGTTGAAAATCAGTTTGGCTCCGGCGTTGGCCCATGCTTGAGCAATAGCCCATGCGATGCTTCGTTTGTTTGCTACGCCGAAAACTACGGCTGTCTTTCCTGCTAATGGTAGATCGCTCATACGCGGGTATGATTGATGATGTCAGCGAATGATGCAACCCTGAATTTGAACCTTAGCGTGAAAATTTGCTATTTATCTCTGTTTTGAAGTTGAAATAGGGGAGAATGAACCTTTTTTCTGTCGTTTTTAATACTCCTCTTGAGGAATGTATCCTAAATTGACGAGAAAATTGTCAATTGTGTTGAGAGTGATTTCGAAATGCTCGGGGCTTACGTTGAAATTGAAAAAACTGTGGTTGCAGGCATCAAAGTCAATGAGTTCGCAGCGGTTGCGTTTGCGGCGCATCGCTTTGACAAAGTCCTCGACAAGGTAGTGGGCGGCAATGGTATCAGATTTGCCGTGAATCATAAGTGTGGGGGGAAGTTTTCTGCGAACGTTATAAATGGGATGGTTTTTGGAAGGTTGGCGCGCCGTGGGGAAACGCTTTAGATCTAGATGTTTGCGTCTCGTGCTGACGAGCGAACTGATACCTATAACTGCTTGGGGTTGGGTGTTGAAGCCCGCAGCGTAGCCACGCTTGGGTGATTTCTTTTTTCTCATTGCGAGAGACAGCGCCATATAGGCGCCGCAGGCAGCTCCTGCTACTACAATGCGATCGGGGTCTATTCTGAGGTTTTCATGGTTATACTTGAGCCAGAGCATGAGGGTTTCGGCATCTTCAAATGCATCTTCAGGAGAACTCTCGTGGGTGGAGAAAACTTGATATTCTACGACAATGGCAACCATTCCCCGAGATGCGAAGTGCATTGCATGTGGTGAAAATTGCGTGGGTAGGCTGACGTCCCAGTATCCGCCGTGGAAAAAAATGATGACGGGTTTGAGCTCGGCATCCATTTGCTCTGGTTCGTGATTAGGTGGGTAGAAGCAGTATGCGTGAAGATCCGTATCGTATCCGTCGGGATCTTTTACTGAGCGATAAATATACGGGTAAGAGCCTTGGAGGAGTTCTAGTTTTCTTTCTTGGCTGAGCGGTGGGCTACTTTGGTTGAGAAAGTTCATGGGAGATCAGGCTGGATAGGATCGTTCAGATGAGATTTTTCTAAAAATAGTAAACTGGTGCGTGAAAAATGGTTTGCCCTCTGGCTGATTTATTGTCCAATGCAAATCGTGAAACGTATCCAATTATTTTTGTTCCTCGTAATGGCTGTAGCCTCGCTGTCTGCCACTTCTCAAGTCCAAGCTCAATCGGCTTCATCTTCCGCCCAATTGGCGAAGCCTTTAAGTGAAGTTTACAACTTTTGGAGGAAGGCGATGATTTCTAAAAATTACAATGCGTGGAAGCAGATCACGGCATCGCACCGAAAGACGGCTATTAGAAATAGGATTTTGTCTGAAAAAGGGAATTATCCAGCGGATATCTTTAAAGTGCCAGGAACGCCACCATCGTTGAAAGGTCTGAAGTTGTTACGTGCGAGAAGCAAAGGGGTTACCGCCAAGCTCGTGTATTTTGGAAAGGTTGATTTTGGCGTTGGTGGAGATCCCTCCGATAACTTGTTGGTTTTGAGTTTTCTGTATGAGGGGCGTGGCTGGAAATATGATTCCGCTGAGTTTGTTAACTTAAGCGCCTTAAAAGATGTGAGAGCTCAATTACAGGCAGGTAATTTGTCTTATGTCGATAACGAGGCATTTATGCCAGATGGTAAACGTCCGGCGCAGCCAGTTTCGGTTCAGCGGGCAAAGTATATTGCAAAAGTTTACACGTTTTGCCCTGGGCGCGAGGTTCGGGTTACGGTGAATAAAATCAGTCGTCACCGGTTCCAAGATATTCAGCAGTCCGAGGTTGTTATTGGAGGAGTCCGCGATGCGGGCAATGAAATTCGTTACTTTATCAAGGATTTGCCAGGTTATAAAGGCAGCGATCCTTTAACGATTCGCGTGTATGTGTTTTCGCAGATTCCCGGTGTGAAACCTGTGAAGATTTTCCAATATCAAGTCGGAAAAGGGGAGAAGCCCAAGTCGTCGGGGGGCGGAAGATTTAATGTGCCTTCGGATGTCGCCGCTAAAATTTTAGGAAAGTAATCTTTCGGGCTGTAAGCTGTTTGAGATTGCCGTTTTTTTAAGAGTTGAAACCGTAGAAGAGCGGATGTATTAGAATTTGCACTAGCCCCTGTTTCTGGCCGTTAGGAAGCTAAAGCTGGAAACCTCAATCTGTAACCAATTTATTATGAGTGATTTTTCTTTATTTCGAGAAAAGATGGAAGCTGCCAACGTAAGTGAGGCTGCAATTAGAGCTTTTGAAGCGAACTATAACGCTTTGCTCCGCAAAGAAAGCGGAATGATTCCTGAAGAAAGCATTAGCCCGTGCGAGAGTGTGCCTCTTCTGGAGGAAGTTTCGAAATCTGGAGAAGCTTTTGATCCTGAACTCTTGAAGCAGACCGTTGTGATCAAGTTGAACGGTGGATTGGGGACAGGCATGGGGCTTCAAAAAGCAAAAAGTCTTTTAAATGTTAAAGATTCGACAACCTTTTTAGATATTATTGCCCAGCAAATTATTCACCTTCGCGAGGAAACTGGGGCAAAAGTGCGCTTTTTGCTCATGAATAGCTTTAGCACATCGGAAGATACGCTGGAGTATATGGAGTCGTATAGTGAGCAGGGGCTTTCTGGTGCTGAAAATATCGAGATGATGCAAAACCAGATTCCGAAGATTGATGCAGAAACTCTGAAGCCTGCAGTTTGGGAAAAAAATCCTGAGCTCGAGTGGTGCCCTCCTGGGCATGGAGATTTGTTTGCTGCGCTTTCTGGAAGTGGTTGGTTGGATGCCTTGTTGGCTGGTGGGGTGAAATACGCCTTTGTTTCCAACTCTGACAACTTGGGGGCAATTTTAGATGCTGGTTTGTTGCGTTATTTTGCAGAAAGCGGTAAGCCGTTTTTGATGGAGGCGACACGCCGAACCGAGGCCGATAAAAAAGGTGGCCATCTTGCGGTTCGCAAGAGCGATGGACAGCTTCTTTTACGCGAGGTAGCTCAGTGTGCTGAGGAAGATATTGAGCAGTTCCAGGATATTGAGCGTCACCGTTACTTTAACACCAATAGTTTGTGGATTCGTTTGGATGTGCTGAAGCAATTGCTTGAGGCTGAGAACGGGGTGCTTCCGTTGCCGATGATTCAAAATGTAAAAACGATCGATCCTCGCGATAAAACATCTCCGAAGGTGTATCAGTTGGAAACGGCTATGGGGGCGGCCATTGAGTCATTCCCAGGCTCAGGCGCTGTGTGTGTGCCACGTTCGCGGTTTGCTCCAGTAAAAACGACTTCAGACCTCTTTGCGCTTCGCTCCGATGCGTATGAAAAAACTGAGGACGCTCGGATTGCTTTGGTTCCTGAACGCGAGGGAAAACCTCCTGTGATTGATTTGAGCGAAGAATACAAAATGGTGGATAGCCTCGAAGGACTTGGAATGCCATCTTTGGTAGCAGCTAAAAAGTTGACTGTAAAAGGTCCCGTGCGTTTTGCAGACGGAGTAACGATTGTAGGAGAAGTGAGTTTTATCAACGATTCTAGCGAAGCCAAATGGGTGGCTGCTGGAAAATATGTGGATGAGACCGTAGAGCTTTAATAGCGGATAAATCTCCCCCAACTTTGAGTTGGGGGAGGTGATCTCTGGAAAGCTACATCCGTATTTCGAGAATGAAGCATTGTATTCATATCGATATGGATTGCTTTTACGCGGCCATTGAGGAGCGGGAGAATCCATCGTTGCTCGGGAAACCTGTGGCGGTGGGAGGGGGGAGTCGGCGCGGAGTGATTTGCACGGCAAACTACGAAGCGCGAAAGTTCGGCGTGCATTCGGCCATGCCTGGGTTCAAGGCGCTCCAGCGTTGTCCTCAGTTGATTATGCTTCCGGTTCGCTTTGATCTTTATCGGTCAGAGTCTGCTAAAATTCGGGCGATTTTTGGTCGTTTTACGGAAAAGATAGAACCGTTGTCGTTGGACGAGGCGTATTTGGATGTTAGCCACTGGAAGACCGCTCCCAGTGCGATTGCGCGTGAGATTAGGGCTCAGATTTTTGAGGAAACGGGCCTGACGGCATCGGCGGGAATCGCGCCCAATAAGATGTTAGCAAAAATTGCGAGCGATTGGCAGAAACCCAACGGGCAATTTGAAATTCGCAAGGAGGATATTGATGATTTTATGCTGACTCTTCCCGTTTCAAAGCTTTGGGGCGTGGGGAAAAAGATGCAGGAAAAGCTCACATCCATCGGGATAGAAACGTGTGGCGATTTGCAAAAACTGAGTAAAATTGAACTTTCTAAGAGGTTCGGGCGCTGGGGCTTGGATTTGTATGATTTATCTCGAGGCGTGGATGCGCGAGAGGTGAAAACGAAGCGAAGTCGAAAATCGATCAGCAAAGAGCACACGTTTCTTGAGGATGTCACTCAGGAAGATGACCTGCTTCCCATGCTGAAGCAGACGATTGAGGCGATTGGTGAAGTCTTGCAACGCAGGTATCGCAATCGCGCAGTGCGCTCGTTGGTTGTAAAACTCAAGTTTTCAGATTTCACCCAGACCACCGCTGAGCGGGCATCTGGGCATTTAGATGAATCTGTTTACCGAGGGCTTTTGACCGAGGCATGGAGCCGAGGAAAGGGGCGTGCCGTGAGGCTTTTTGGTCTCGGTGTAAGGTTGCAGGATGAAAAAGACGATCCGCAAATGGAGTTGTTTTAGGGCGCTTTACTGGGCGCAAAACGCATTTCGGTATTTGTTTTTTTACTCCCAAAAAATGAGCCGACGTCTTTTGAAGTGATGTAGAGGAAGAGTCCCAAGATCATGAGCACAAAGGCGGTTTGAATCGCTTCGAGCACACGGGCTTTAACGGGGCGCCCCGTGATGATTTCTAAAAGCGAAAGAGTGATGTGACCACCGTCGAGCACTGGGAATGGCAGCATGTTGAGAATGGCGAGGTTGATGTTAAACAGCACGGTGAAACTTAGCGCCAGCTTCCATCCTTCTGGGGCTGTGAGCATTTGAAAATACCCTTTTCCGATCCCGATGGGGCCCGCAAGTTGGTCTACGCCGATGCTTGAGCTTTTTGAAGTGACGAGCATCAACGTTTTTTTCATCGCTCCCGCAGCTTCTTTGATTTGTTGCCAAGGGCTGGGGTGATTGGTGGTGCTAGAGATGAGGGATTCATCGAATTTAAAGCCAATCCCAAAAGCGGTGATGTTGTCGTGTGGGGGGAGTGGTGCGCGAGCAGTCAGAGTTTTTGTAAACTCTTTGTCGCCACGTTTGATTAAAAGTTCGGTGGGTTTTTCCGATTTTGCTGCCGTGATGAGTTGAAGGTGGGAGGTGACGGGGGTGCCGTTTACCTTGAGCAGAACATCTCCCTTGAGAAGCCCTGCTTCAGCGGCTGGACCATTGGGGACGATAGAGCCTATAACCACTCTCTCTTTGTAGGAAATGCCCACTTTTCGCATTCCTGAGCGTTTGAACCATGCTGTTTCTGGAATCTCAAAGCCAGAGGAAACGGTGATGGGGGTGTCTTGACCAGGACGACGCACTTTGAAGTCGATGTGGTCGCCTTCGCTGGTGATGATGTTGGCGACGATGCTCGTGTCCATGTTTCCATCAAAACAATCCACGGGTGTTCCATTGATCGAAAGAATGGTGTCGCCAGCTTTGAGTCCCGCTTTCATTGCGGGGGAATCGGGTTGAACGTAGCCGATTGTAGTAGTGTCGATACGAGTATCTGGTTTTCCTACCTGCCAAACAACAACGGCTGTGGCGAAGGCGAGTAAAAAGGAAAAGAGGGGACCCGCAGCGGCTACGATGATTTTATCGATCGGCTTGACTGGAGGAAGTGGTTTGTCGGTGTTATTGCTGCCTTCAATAGCCTCCATAGGAGCCATTTGAGGTAACGCGACAAATCCACCAAATGGAAGCCATCCTAGTCCGTATTGCACGCCATTATACGTCTTTTTCCAAATGGGTTTGCCAAACCAAATTTGGAATCGCTCGACCTCAAGCCCACGCCAACGAGCGGCGAGGAAGTGCCCGAGTTCGTGCACAAAGATGATAACGTTGAAAATAAAAACAACGAGGAGAATGACGAGAATAGGAAGGATGATTTCGGACATAGACAAATATGCGGATCGCGGGGGCAATGTAGTGAGTTTCCCCAAGCTGGCAAGCTTGGGGTTATAAAAATCACACAGCGAACCGCGTGGCGTTATGAACAGCTTTTGCAGTTAGCTAAATCGGGAAGTTCAGGATAAACGGGATCCCAGATGAAATCGTCGATGGCTTCAACGATTTGTTTGTCGTTCATAGCGCGACCACATCCTTCATCTCGAGCTTGTTTAGCTACTTCGATAGCGATTTTGCGGCTGATTTCTCTTAGGTTGTCAATGTTGGGGAATA
>CAZOWD010000037.1:0-4724 GCA_964583225.1 uncultured Verrucomicrobiales bacterium
CATGTCAGCCGTGGTGAAGTAGGAGACGATTTTTTCATCCGCATCAAATCCATCGCCAATGGCGTAGGCGAGAACAGCACGTTGGAGGGCGCGTTGTTTATCTGCAAGTTTGTTGTCTGAAGCTTGGTGAAGAACCGCATTGAGAGCTTCTTCGGAAAGTTTAATGCCATCGGTAAGTTTGCCAGAATCGTAAAGTTCTTTGCCACGCTGCATGGCTTCTTGATAGAGTTTTGCATCTCTACGCTTATCGCCTTGGCTAACAAAAACGGTTACGGCAACTATAATAGCTAAAGATAGAAGTCCGATGATTGTCCATTTAATGGCTGGAGCGATGCCTTTTTGGGTGGGCGGGGTAACTTGGTTTTGAGCTGTATTCATGATTTTTAAATTAGAATCTCTTATTCGGGCGGGAGTTTTATCTTTGCTGGTTCTCTGTGCAATGCTGAAATAATAAAATATTATAACCCATTTTTAGCATGTTGTATCGTTTGAGGGGTAAATTGATTAAAATGGGGAGTATGAAAAAAGTTTCAGTTGCGCGGTTTTGATTGCGGGTGGATAGTTGGCGCGCCATGAGCGATAAAAGCGATAAAAAAGATAACGATCTCCCCGATACTGATGAGTTGCAGAAGATGCTCCAGAGTATGTTTGGAAAGTTGGGGAGCGTGACGGCGATGCCTTTTCCTGGTTTTGGACCAGATTCTGACAAAGTGGCGCCCGAAGCGTCTGATTCTGAGCCTATGGAGATGGATGAGGCCGATGCTATTTTTGATTTTAACTACAAACCTCGCGATATCAAAGCGCATCTCGATCGGTTTGTGATTCGGCAGGATGAAGCAAAAAAAGCGCTCTCTATCGCGGTGTGTGATCACTACAACCACGCAAAATATATGCGCGGGCTCGAGCAAGAGCATGGAAAAATCCCAGATGGCATTGAATATCAGAAGCAGAATGTCATTGTGGTGGGACCTACCGGCGTAGGAAAAACTTATTTGGTGAAACATATCGCGGAGATGATTGGTGTTCCGTTTGTGAAAGCAGACGCTACGAAGTTTTCGGAAACGGGATACGTGGGGGGCGATGTGGATGATTTGGTTCGAGAGTTGGTGCAAAAAGCCGATGGAAATATCGAACTCGCCGAATACGGGATCATTTACATCGATGAAGTGGACAAGCTCGCCAGTGGTGGTGGAAACACGATGGGGCGCGATGTGAGTGGCCGAGGCGTGCAGACAACCTTGCTCAAGTTGATGGAAGAAACGGAGGTTCCCGCCAGAAACCCGAACGATATGAAAGGGCAGATGATGGCGATGATGGATTTCCAAAACGGAAAGGGTGGAGGAAAAGATACCATTAACACCCGACACATTCTCTTTATCGTGAGTGGGGCGTTTTCAGGTTTGGAAAAAGTGGTGAAACGTCGCTTACGCTCTGGTCAAATTGGATTTGGGGCAGATGTGCAGGAACATCCGCTGGATGAAGAATTGTTTGGTCAGGTGACGACTCAGGATTTTATCGATTTTGGATTTGAGGCTGAGTTTATTGGTCGCCTTCCTGTGCGCGTGGTGTGTGAAAAACTCGAAGCAAAGGATTTTGTGGACATTATGAATAACTCGGAAGGCAGCTTGTTGCGTCAGTATGAACGCGAATTTGCGGCTTACGGGATTCAGGCAAAATTTGAATCTTCTGCGATCGAGTTGATTGCAGAGCGGGCGGAGAAAGAGAACACGGGAGCTCGGGCTTTGATGACGGTTTGCGAATCGTTACTTCGCGATTTTAAATTTGAACTGCCTGGGACTGCGGTGAGTGAAATCAATATCGATGCCGAACTGATCAATGATCCGGAAAAAGTATTGGCGAAATACCGAGAGCTAGGGCTGCGCGTGGACGTTGCTAAGGCTCGGGAAGAGGCTGATTTGTATAGCCGTGAGTTTTATGAAAAATACGCGTTGAGAATCGAGCTTACTGACGACGCTGTGGCACTTTTGGGAGAAGAAGCTGCCAAGCAAGGCCGAAGTGTGCTTCAGTTGTGTCAGCAACGCTTTAAGGATTATCAATTTGGCTTGAAGTTAGTTCAGCGTAATATAGGAAAAGACCACTTCGAGTTGGGGGCTGATGCCGTGAAAGATGCGGATCAGTTTTTGAGTGATCAGGTTGTAAAATCGTATGCCGAGGCGGATGCTTCTAAAAAAATGCAATCTGATGACACATCGCTCGACGATGACGAGAAGACATCCTAACCAAAGTTGAATGTTGAATATTCGCTTATGACTGAATACCATGAACCAATGGCCCATGAACACGTGAGTCGGGTGGATGCCCCGTGCTTGCTTCATGGAACCATTGGCGTGTGTATTGGTTTGTTGATGCAAGTGATCGGGCTTTTTCAAGGCGGAGATAACCGCTTGATGGCGTTGTTTTTGGATCCTGTGTTTCAGGGGGAAATGCCCAAAGTAATCTCGGTTCCCATCCTTGGGGGCGTGGCTGCGGTGTTTTCCTATGCCGTGGCATTTTTTGTATTGGATACCTCAGGTATGGCGCGGCGCGTGATGCTTGGAGTGACGGTTCTTGTGTTGGTTTTGGCGATCCAACCGACCTTAGCGGTGTGGGGTTTTTATTTTTCTCCATTCTTCCCCGTTGTAGCCGTGTTCTGGAGTTGGTTTTTAAGTGTGATGTATACCAATCACCACTTGATGCCCTGTGATGTGGATTTGGTTGATTCGTTGGAGCCTAAGGTCGTTGAGGTGCCCGTTGTTGAAAACGAAGAAAAGGGAGAGGCTGTTCCTGAAAAAATAGATCCCGACGAAAAATATAAACCAAAAGACTCCCAAAAAGTGAAAGAGGAAGATTTAAAGAAGGAGGTGTCCGATGGCTAGTGCAGGATTTCCAGAGCCCGTGGTGGATTTAATTGATGAGTTGAAGCGCTTGCCGGGGATTGGACCTCGCGGGGCCGAGCGAGTGGCGGTTTGGTTGTTGCAAAGTGAACGGTCTAATTCTGTCGAATTAGCAGAATCTGTGCTGAATGCTAAGGAGTTGGTGCATTCTTGTGAGGTTTGTGGATTTTTTGCTACAGCTCATGAAGGGTGCCCCGTGTGTCGCGATGATACGCGGGATGTAACGGCGCTTTGTGTGGTGGAGCAGGCGACGGATGTGTTGCCTTTGGAACGATCTTCCGTGTTTGGTGGGTATTACCATTGCTTGGGGGGGAAGTTGTCCCCGCTCGATAATGTAACGCCCGATGATTTACGGATCGCTTCATTGCATCGGCGAGTTCAAGAAAACCCAGGCGTTGAAGTGATCCTTGCTCTGGGAGCCGATGTCGAGGGTGAGGCAACAGCGAATTATTTAGCGGAAATGCTGACGCCGCTCGATTGTAAAGTCACCCGCATAGCTCAAGGGCTTCCCGCAGGGGGAGGTTTGGATCATGCGGACGAGTTGACCTTGATGCGCGCTATGCAGGGGCGACGGTAGATTAATTTACTAATTTGACGGAGGAGACGACTTTTTCAATACCTTTGAAGGTTGCGTTATCTACCTTGATGAAGGAGTTACGGTCAAAGGCTTTGAGCACTGCTGGGTCTTTACACTCGATGAGTGCGGTTTGGAGTTTGTCCGTAAATCCTTTCCCGAAGGTTGCATCGAGGTTTGCATGCGCCGTGAAGTTGTAATCGGCATACGTTGGAGTAGTCCAAATGATAGGGCATTTTTCGGGGTCAATTTTACCTTCTTTTACGAGGCGATCGTAGGTGCTGAAGTTGAGAACGCCTGTTTGGTAAACTCCATTTTGGACTTGTTGGGCGGTTTTATCGTGAGCTCCTGAAAATCCAACTTTATGGGTGAAAAAATCGAGAGGCGCTTTGCCTGTATTTTTCATGATGAAATACGCGGGCATCACACATCCAGAAGTTGATCCAGAGCTGCCGAAGGTGAAAGTGAAGTCTTTGATGGCGGTTGGAAAGGAGTCGGATGCCGTAAGGCCAGTAGAGGCGTTAGCGATAAAGTAAGATTTAAATTTGAGATCTTTGGCTCCTGAGACGATAGCTCTGGAACCTGGAACGGCTTTACGGGCTTGCACGCCTGTGACTCCTCCAAACCAAGCAAGCTGGATGTCGCCAGTTTCAAATTTATCCACAGATCCTGCGTAATCGCTGGCTGGAACAAACTCAACGGGGATGCCGAGAGTTTTTGAAAGCCATTTGGCGACGGGGGCATAACGTTCTTTTTGAGCCGTTGTGTCTTGGTCGGGGATGGCTGAAAAACGGAGCGTTGCTTGTTGGTCGTTTGCCTTTTTGTCCTGAGGTTTGCAGCTTGAGAATAGGCAAGTTAGGGAAAGGGAAATGGCTAATAGAGAAAAAATTTTCATGGTTGGCGAGAGAAAACAAAAGATCGTTTCATTTGTCTAGAGGAATTGAAGGCATAAATTATTTAATAAGTTTAAAAGGTTTGAGAAAGTTTTTGAATTTTTGTGCGTATTGCAGCCGTAGTCTTTTTTTCGCAATGAACCTTTTAAAATTTCCTAACAAACAAGCAATGCTCCTCTTGAGTGGGGTTGCGGTGTCTGTATGGGCTTTTTATATAGGGGCTGTTACTTTATTTCAGCCTGAGAAAAAAGTGGAAGGAGATTCCGTTGAAGTTCGCTGTTCTCGGGATAGATCTGCAGTGATTGCTCGAAATCAAAATTTTAGATCGTCAAGGTTGTCCCGTGGATCATTGACTCATGCGTC
>CAZOWD010000037.1:4824-14246 GCA_964583225.1 uncultured Verrucomicrobiales bacterium
TGAAAAGCAAAAGACCGTGGTTTAATTTAATTGAGGTGGCGAAAGTTCAATTTGCCCGAGGTGAAAAAGACGCTGCGCGAGATATTTTGCTGATGGCTGAAAAAATGGCAGTGGCTCCCGGAGATCAATCTCGCTCATCGGTTGCGGTTCGGGAGGTTGTGCAGGCGATGCTAAGTCAGGGATTTCATACCGAGGCGTTGGCGGCTTTGCAAAATATTCAAAATGGTGATGAGCGAGAACAAGCGGTTTCTCACATTGCAACATGGGCAGCCCGAGGAGGTCAGGTGGATTTGGCAAGGTCGCTGGTGAGTCAGATTAGCCGTGCTTCATCTCGAGATGTCGTGTTGGTTTCTATTGCCGAAAGCGAAGCCTCTTATGAAGGGTCATCTGTGGCGATTCAAACGGTGAGTCTCATTGTGAGCCCGAAGAAAAAAGATGAGGCGTATCGGAAAATTGCCTTAAAACGTGCCGATGCTAATGATTTTATTCGTGCGGAGCAGGTGGTGCAGTTGCTGAAAGATGCAAAAGAAAAAGATGCGACGTTGCGCTCATTAGCGAGGAAGCGAGCGCAGTCTGGCGATTCCATTGGAGCTCTCAATACGTTGCAGTATGTGAATGATCCCGCTACGGCGGATTCTGCCTTGCGGGAGTTGTCAGGAGATTTAGCAAAGCTTGGAAGGTTTGAAACGAGTTCGTATGTGACAACACGAATTCGGAATGAATTTGATAAATCTTATGCCTTGAAGCTTTTGGCTGTGGAGCAGGCTCGTTCGGGAGATTTGAGTTCTTCGTTGGTTCGCGTTTCTTCAATTCCAGTAAAATCTGTTCGAGAAAGCGCTTTGAGGACCGTTTCGAGTGTGATTGCGGGGAACGGTCAGCCGGGAAGAGCGCGAAATGTGGCTCTTCGAATCGACTCGGAGCAGGAGCGCGATCGCGCTTATCGGGCGATTGCTCAGGCATCTACGGCTCTAGGTGACTATTCTTCGGCTTACAACACGCTTCAGGAAATTGACCGAGCTGACGAAAAAGCGTTGGCTTTGGTGGCGATGGCTCGATTGCGCCAAAAGCGTGGAGATCGGCGCCGAGCGCTTCTGATGCTTGAGGAGGCTAGGCAAGCAGCGGATTCCGTTTCTTCAGAAGTTTTTGCGGATCGAATTTTAGCTGATCTTGCTTTAGCTTACGCTGAGCGATTGGAATTTGGACATGCCATGAGTTTGGTGGAAAGCATCAATAGCAGGAGTCAGAGAGACGCTACGTATGAAATTATCGCTCGCACGCTGACAGGAAAACACGATCTTCAGTGTGCTCAGTTGTCGGTCCAAGCAATTTCTTCTGCAAGCTTGCGAAGGAGAGCTGAAGATGATGTTGCGCGCTCTTTTGCAAAGCAAGTCCGCCCGAAAGAGGCGCTTAAACGCGCTCGAGTGCTATCGTCATCTCGGCAACGAATGAAATTCCTCCTCGAAGTTTCGAGGAGTTCATAGTTTTGCCACCTTTGTTTTCTTTGACGGAATAAGGCGAAAGAAGGAGTTGGGAGACGACGCTTAAAGGTCGTATTTTTTCCCAGGGGCTGGGATGATGACTTCGGTCTCGGGAAGTTTCTCTTTGAGTTGCTCCGCAAACCACTCAGTAGCGGCGAGGTCGCCATGCACAAGGATGGTTTTTTTGGGTTTTACGCGTAAGATGTAATCGAGCAATGATTTCCGAGTAGCGTGGCCAGAGAAATCAAAGATTTCCATTTCGCAGTTAAATTGAATAGGTTCGCGCTCGGGATCGAGGTTGATGAGGTCGCCACGTTTGCCTGAACGGATGTGTCCAGCGGGGGAGTCGGGGTCAGCGTAACCTACGAAGAGAAGGTGGTTTTTGGGATTGCTGAGGAACCCGCGAGCAAAGTTATTGGAAACTGTTTTTTCCGTCATCATGCCACTTGAAAGCGCGTAGATGCCTCCGGGTTGATTGGTGATAGGAGCGCGTTTTTTGCGGCGCCCTCCTGTTTTGACTTCCATATCTTCCATAATGCGGAATCCTGGATTGTTTCGTGGAGTTGAATCCGCAAAATCATCAAAAATAAAAGTCATTTTGGTGCTGAGCCCACCGATGTGAATGGGGGCGTCTGGGATGAGCCCTTCGGATTTGAAGCGGTGAAGCATCGTGAGCACGTCTTGGGTTTTGCCCATGGCAAAGACGGGGATAAGCACCGATCCTCCTTTTTCGATGCATTCGTTGATGGAGGCCGCAAACTTAGCCTCTTCTTCGGCACGGGAGTAAGATTCATCGCGGGGTGAGGCTCCGCGGGTGGTTTCGATGATAAGGGTGTCGATGTCGCTTTCGGGAAGTTGGGCTCCAGGGATGAGTGTTTGTTTTTCAAACTGAACGTCACCTGTGTAAAAGACGCGTTTGTCGAGCGTTTCCAGTAACACGCCAGCAGAGCCTAAGATGTGGCCAGCGTCGTAAAATGTAGCACGCACTTCGCTGCCGGGGGATCCAATGTTGAACGGGCGCTCGTAACCGAAGGTTCTCCAGCGTTTTTTCGCGCGGTCGAGTTCGCGGTGACCGTAAAATGGGTAGTCGGTGATGCCTAGTTCGATCCGCTTACTTTCCATCACGTTGACGGAGTTGTGTAACAGAGCTTCTACGAGTTGAGCCGTAGCAGGGGTCATGTAAACTTCCGCGTTTTCTTGATCCCGCATGAGCACGGGTAGAGAACCCGAGTGGTCGAGGTGAGAATGAGATACAAAAATGGCATCAACGCTGTTTGATTCGAGATGGTGGTGCGCAGGCAGGGAGTCGAGCCCTTCCTCTTTTGGGTGCATCCCAGAATCGAGAACGATGCGAGTTCCGTCCATTTCGACGAGGTAAGAGTTGGCGCCAATTTCATTTTGGCGGAGAAGTGATGTGAAAGTCATGAGTAAATTGATAGATAAATAAATTATTGGCTACTAGCCGTGGGTTCGGTTTTGCCTAAAAGCTGTGCTTTGGCTTCGCCGATGAGAAAAAGAGAGCCTGTAATCAGCACAGGTGTGGTGGAGTTTTGAGTGGCTGCGATGGCATCCGAAAGAGAATTGTGCAAGCTATGAGCCACTCCTTCCGCTGGTAAAGCGTTGCGAAGCTCTTGAATTGTGAGTGCGCGTGGAGAATTGGTAGGCACAAAGTGGAAATGCTTGGTGATCGGGGATAGAATGGAGAGCACTTCTTGGGTGTTTTTCCCCTCAACGGCACCAAAGATAAGCGTGGCTTGTTCGTGGGGGTATTCCTCTTGCCAAGTGGCAACTAATGCGTGAGCTGCATGCGGGTTATGGGTGGCGTCGAGGATGTAGGGTGAGTTGGGGAGTTTTTCGAATCGCCCAGGCCATTGAACGGTAGCGAGCGCGTGTCGCACGATGTCTGAGGTGATTGGAAGTTTGAGTTTTTCTGCCGCAAGAGTGGCTACGGCTGCATTTTCCTGCTGGTGGGGGCCCGCGATGTTTAGGTGGTAGCCTGTAAGCGGGGAAGACGCAAAATCAAGTGGAGCTTGGAGTTCGTTGGCTTCTTGTTCGATTCGCCTTTGGGCGTCGGGAACTTGCGCGCTACTAACGACAGGTTTTCCAGCTAGGATGATGCCTGCTTTTTCCCCAGCGATATCGGCGATCGTGTCGCCGAGCCATTGAGAATGGTCAAGGGCTATCGGGGTGATGACTGCCACGTCAGCAGGAACGGCTGTTGTGGCATCGAGTCGGCCCCCCATGCCTGTTTCTAAGATAATGAGTTCGCAATCCTGCTCGGAGAAGTAACGCATAGCAATGGTCAGCGTGATCTCAAAGAATGTGGGATGGTTTTCCCAATCAGCAACGAGTTCTTTGATCTCGCTGAGGTAGCGGGCAACGGTGTCCTCTGGGATATTTTGCCCGTTAACTTGAATGCGCTCGGTGTAGGAAATAAGATGAGGGGAGGTGAATAGACCCGTTCGTCGTCCGCACGCGCGCGCTAAGGAATCAATCATAGCGCAGGTGGAACCTTTCCCATTGGTTCCAGCCACATGCACTACCTGTGTGTTGGCTTTAGGAAATGAGCAGGTCTCCCTGAGTAGTCGTCGTGGTTGATCTAGGCCGAGTTTGATTCCAAACTGTTGGGTGGCGTAGAGCCAGTCAAGTGCCTCCGCGTAGGTCATTTAGGCGAGTGTGTATTTCAGAAGTTGAGCGAGTTTGCTGCGAAGCTGGTGGCGATGCACAATGTCATCGATCAACCCGTGTTCGAGCATGAATTCGGCAGTTTGAAATCCTGGAGGCAGGTCTTGGTGAGTGGTTTCTTTGACCACGCGAGGTCCCGCAAAACCAATCATACACTTGGGTTCTGCGAGGTTGATATCTCCGATGGTTGCAAAGGAGGCCGTAACCCCGCCAGTGGTGGGGTGGGTCATGAGGGAAATGTAGGGTAATCCCGCTTCGCTGTGAAGTGCGAGAGCGGCGCAGGTTTTTGCCATTTGCATCAGGGAGAGCATTCCTTCTTGCATCCGTGCTCCGGAGGAGGAAGATACGATGATCATTCCTTTTTTCTCAGCGGTAGCCTGTTCGATGGCACGGGTGATTTTTTCTCCTACAACAGATCCCATGGAGCCCGCGAAAAATTTAAAGTCCATGACGGCGATCATCGCGGGCTTGCCTTCAATGGTGAGGGAGCCAGTGATGACGGCATCATTGAGCTTGGTCTTCTCCCTCAACATGGCGATCTTTTCTTCATAGTTTTTGAAGTTGAGTGGGTTTTTGGAAAAAAGATCGGCGTTGGTTTCTTCGAAGCTATCAGGATCGGCAATGAGATCAATGCGATCGCGAGATGGCATGAGCGAGTGATACTCGCATTTTGGACAAACCTGATGGTTTTGTTTGAGGTCTAGAGCATGAATGATTTCGCCACAATCAGGGCATTTGGTCCAGAGGTCGTCTGGCATATTTTCACGTGATTGCCCTTTGCCTCGAAGTTTTGGTTTGCTGAAGATTCCCATGGTGATGATGAGTGTGAAGGTTTAAGTCTGAAATTTCAAGTGCCAAGTTGCTGCGCCTTGCGTTGTGGCTGAGGCGTTAAGTAAAATGGACGGATGGAGTTTAGTAACTGCGACCCCAGAGTGCGCGTTGTGGTGTGGGGGTTCCTGTGAGTATGCAGGGGGCTGGATCTTCATTTTGAAGATCGTTTGGCATGCATCGGATTGCGATTTTGTGTTTTTTCGAGAGTTCTTCTTCTTGCTCGCGTGTTCCTGCCCAAGGAGTGATGAGCCAACCTGGTTGCTCTTGGCTCCAGTATTTATCGAAAGTTTCGATGTCTGTGCACTCGGTGATGTTGCTGTCGCGGAGCTCCATGGCGCGTGCGAGTAGGCTGGTGTGAATGTCTTGCAGTGTTTCTGAAACGTTGCGAAGGAACTCTTCTTTGGGGATGAATGCTTTATCCATCGGTGCGCGGTCGCGGCGCTGAAGGCAAACTTTGCTGGATTCGAGGTCGCGAGGTCCAATTTCAACGCGAATAGGAACTCCTTTTTTGACCCATTCCCATTTTTTGATGCCTCCGCCGATGTCGCGGGTGTCCACATGCACGCGAAGCGGAGCGCCTGCGTAGGTTTTTTTGCGGCGTAAAACCTCGGCGAGAGCTTGGCAGGCGTCGATGATTGCGTCACGGCTTTCGGCTTTTGGAGTGACGGGGATGATGACGATTTGTTGGGGGGCTACGCGTGGAGGCAGAACGAGCCCGTCGTCGTCCGAGTGTGCCATGATGAGCGTGCCGATGAGGCGAGTTGAGACCCCCCATGAAGTTGTGTGGCAAAATTGTTTGTCGCCTTTCCGGTCTGTAAAGCTGATGTCTTGCGCTTTGGAGAAGTTTTGTCCGAGGTAGTGGGATGTGCCAGCTTGGATGGCTTTTTTGTCCTGCACCATGGCCTCGACGGTGAGTGTCATATCGGCACCGGGGAAGCGTTCAGCTTCTGATTTCTCACCGGGAATGACGGGGATGGCGAGGAAATCGCGAAGAAAGTCTTCGTAAAGTTTGTGAATGGTGCGGGTTTCTTCGATCGCTTCTTCTTGTGTTTCGTGGGCGGTGTGCCCTTCTTGCCAGAGAAATTCAGCCGTGCGGAGGAACATGCGGGGACGCATTTCCCAGCGCATGACGTTTGCCCATTGGTTAATGAGAAGGGGAAGGTCGCGGTAAGATTCCACCCACCGAGAGAAGGCTGCTCCAATGATTGTTTCTGATGTGGGGCGGATGACGTAGGGTTCGGTAAGTTTGCCCGTGGGGATCATTTTGACTGATCCGTCTGCTTGTTTCTCGGTTTCGAGTCGGTGGTGAGTTACCACGGCGCATTCGGTGGCGAATCCCTCGGCGTGACCCGCTTCTTTTTCTAAGTAAGAAAGAGGGATGAGAAGGGGAAAGTAGGCGTTTTGATGTCCTGTTGCCTTAAATTGGGTGTCGAGTTGTTGCTGGATAAGTTCCCAAATCCCGTATCCCCAAGGCTTGATAACCATGCAGCCTCGCGTCTCAGAGTTTTCAGCCATATCGGCGGCTTTGATGACTTGCTGATACCATTCGGGAAAGTCGGTGTCGCGAGTTGGCTGAATTGCGGATTTTTTCTTAGATTGTTGAGGCTTTGCCATGTCGGCGTTTTACAAAGCATAACGAGGAAAAAATCGCAAGCGCGTTATGATACTTCCTTGTATTTCTGTGCTTTTGAGGAGGGGTGTGAAAAAAATGCAATTTTTCTGTTCTTTCTGCTGGTCAGGTTAGAATTTGATTGTAGTGTGTAGCAAAGTTCAACCGCTATGAAACTCTTTAAGAAAAAATTATTATCCGCTCTGCTTGTTTTAGGTGTAGTTTCTACCTCTTCTTTGATGGCTCAAACGGGGAAGGTGAAATTAGATAGTCCTAAGTTTGATAACATTCCTTCACCTGTTTTTAACACGGGGAAAAATAAAAACTTTAAGCCTAAAGACTGGTTAGAGGTCGAATTGAAGTTTAGCGTGGAGATGCCACGGACTTATAAACAGAAATTTATCGATCGGGTTACGGTTAAATGGTATGTGGCTATCGAGGATCCAGAGGGTGGTCGTAAGCCTGTGTTCCTTCAGACTGAAGTGAATCATGTAAACGTGCCAGTAGGCGAGGATGTCTACAGTTCTGTGTATTTGTCTCCAGCAGCTATTAAACGAATTACTGGTCGTGATCGCGCCAGTAAGGGTATTGTGAAGTCTGTAGGTGGAGAAATTTTGGTGAATGGGCAGCCTGCCTATAAAAATTCGGGCATGTTTTCCGATAAGGGAAAAGTTGGATGGTGGAATCAGCTTTCACGCTATGACAAAATCCAGCTCCTCAATAAAAATCAAACGCCGTTTAAGTTCCTCTGGTGGGATCGTTATGCTGAGATTGAAGAGGATCGTCGATAGTTTCAAAGTTTGAAGAAGCTAGATAATTGATTGGCCTCCTTTTGTTGGAGGAGGCTTTACACTCACAAATAAATTTTAGACATATAAGTTATGGCAGATGTAAAGGCTACAGTTGCGTTGAATGTTGGTTCTCAGCGTATTTCTATGGGGGTATTTAAATCCACCAAAAACGGTGGGTTGATCCTTGAAAAGTATGAGTCGACAACCATTTTAGCAGATCCAGCGTTAGAAATGACGCGCTTGTCTCAAGTTCAAGAAGCTGTTTCTGGATTGGTTGAGAATTTGAAAGTAGGCAAGGCGAAAGTCAGCTATGCTATTTCGGGGCAGTCTGTTTTTTCTCGGTTTATCAAGTTGCCTCCTATTGAGGATGATAACATCGAACAGCTCGTTGCTTTTGAAGCTCAGCAACATGTGCCTTTTCCTCTCAATGAGGTTGTTTGGGATTGGCAGCCTATTGAGGGTGGAGTCGGTGAAAAAGAAGTAGCGATTGTCGCCGTTAAAGGGGACACCCTTAATGAGATAAACGATGCAGTTACTGCGGCTGGAGTGGGAACGTTAGTAGTAGATGCTGCTCCCATGGCTCTTTACAATGCCTTGCGTTACAATTATCCAGAAGTTGAGGAGACGACGCTTTTGATCGATATCGGAGCTAAAACTTGTAACTTGGTTTATTTGGAGGGTAAAAAGATGTTTACCCGAAGTGTGGCCGTTGGCGGAGCTTCCATCACGACGGCTATAGCCAAAGAGTATGGAATTAGTTTTTCGGAAGCTGAGATGCAAAAATGCACCAATGGTCAGGTGGCTCTCAATACAGTTCATACATCTCAACTTGATGAAGCTACAGCCGCGTTGGCAACGTTGATTCGTAATACCTTGGGAAAATTGCCGGCTGAGATTGCTCGGACAACGAATTACTATCGAAGCCAGCACGGAGGCAAAGCTCCTAAAAAGATTTTGTTAGCTGGAGGAGGGGCTAACTTAGCCTATATTGCGGATTTCTTCCAAGAAAAACTCCGTTTGCCCATTGAATTCTTTAACCCTTTGAAGCAAGTTTCTGTGGGGGGAGGAGTTGATGTGGATAGAATTTCAGCGGAAGCTCATATGCTGGGCGAGCTGGTTGGATTAGGATTACGCGGAATAGGAAAAGCCTCTCTTGAAGTTGATTTGGTGCCTAATACTGTGGCTCATGAGCGAGACGTGGCACGACGCAAGCCTTACTTGATAGCTGCCTCAGCGATTTTTCTGGCAGGATCGTTAGCGTGGGCTATTTCAAACGCTAGTAAAAATGATGAGGCGTCTAGCCGACTTCAGAAATTAGATAGGGATCACGTTACTCTTCTGAGCTATCATAAACCTCTTAAAAAATTAGCTGAAAAAGAAAAACGCCTGGATGCTTATCAGAAACAGTTAATGAGTGCGCAGACAGCGCGTAGCTTTTGGGTAAATATGTTGTCTGATTTAGCGCATAATTTTGCCAGCGATACCGTTTGGTTGGTGGATTTTGATCCTGTAGTAGGTTTTAATTGTAATTCAGGAGCGACAGGGAAAGGAGGAATGGCTCATTCCGTTGTTGTAAGTAATTTTAGAAGTGTGTCTTATGGCGATTCAGCACTTGGGAAAATTAATGCAGTGGTTGCTCCAGAATCTTCTGCTCGGAAGCGTGGCGGACGTCGCGCTGCAAAAGATGCTGTGGCTCAACCCATGATTAATGCTATTCGGGTGAAGGGGTTCTGGCGCGGTGGATCTGACGGCTATAAAACCGTTTATAAGTTACTTCGACAGTTGCGGGATAATTCCGTTTACTTTGATGTGCCTCGCCAGGAAGATTTAAGTATCACTCTCTCTGATAAGTTGGAAAATGGAGATTATGCAGCTCCATTTGAATTTGTCCTTCCTTTGAGGCATCCTATCCCCGCCCCAAAAGGTAAGTCTATGACCCGTTAATTTTTAAAGAACAAAAAATTTGTTCGCACAATATATTATCATACGATTATGAGTTGGATTCAGGAAAATAAATTTGTTGCCGGG
>CAZOWD010000038.1:0-8615 GCA_964583225.1 uncultured Verrucomicrobiales bacterium
AGCACCCCAGCGAGCAAACTCATTAAAAGTTCCGTGGAGGCAAAACCACTGAAATACCCTCCCGCAAAGGCCGCCACATTCATCGTGGCTCCGATGACGGCGGCAAGTTTCCAATCGACCTTTCCACCCCGCCAGAAGGTAAACATGGCGGAAATGGAAGTAGCAATAATCAGCACCAAACTAATAGCTGGCGCCTGCTTGATGCTGTATCCGGCAAATAAAAGAATGGGGACATACAGCGTTCCGCCCCCCATTCCTATCATTGAAAACACGGCCGATATCACAAAAAATACGGCGGAAAGTATGAGTAATTGTTCCATCTGTGGCACTCGTTCAATGTTTTACAAACCTCTCTTTAATAAGGCCTACTTTTCTTGGCATCCTAAACAGATCTGTCCATCAGCGGAATCAACCAACTTATTGACAAACACTAACTCACCACAGCGAGCGCAAGGAGCAGCGTCAAAAACACCCGATTTACGAGGCAACTCAAATGGAATAATAGGGCCAATCTCCAAAAACATTTCCTCTGGCATCTCTAGCACTTTCTCAACCAATGGGTCACAAATCTCCGGAGCGATATCTTGAGGCGGAACACCAGCTTTCCGTTGCTCCACAAAAGGAGATTTCAACATACCTTCAAAAAATTGAGGTTTTAGCGAAACCCGAACCGCGCGTTTCTCAGCAACGTCCACCAACGTAAACGCCATTTTGTTAAAGTAACGCTTTTCGATATTTCCCTTTCCGTAAGTGCAACCTGTCGCGGTCATCACGCCATCGAGAAAACACCCCGCCGCATGACCTTTTCCAGTTTCTGAAATGACGTGAAGTTCTTTATCCTGAGCTGGTTTCACGCCGAGTGCGGTCATTGCAGCTACTGAGGCGCGTAATCCGAGTGGCATCGCAGGACATTTATGTCCGTGAAAGGCTAATCCTGTTACCATAAAATCTCTTGCATTCATTTTTCTATATTTAGGTTATTATTATTTCTTCTTTTGGCGAAATTCCGCCAGTGCAGATTGCAAACGATCAGCTCATGCTGGCATTCCCTTTCTGCGAAATCTTTGGGTCTAAACCTGACTCGATCGCAGGCATTTCATACGTTAAAACATTTTTATAATAATTTTTGAGTTAGATTCATAAGATGTGTCAAGGTTGTCAAATGAGTTAGCGCGAGCACATATTTCAACATTTGCTCATTTAGTCAAATATTAAATTATTTGATTTTTCATCTTCTCTTGCTTCTCCCGAACGAATCATTCATGCTCGCTTCCGTGAGTCAGATACATGTGATTGTTGGCACCGATGAGGGAACCGTTTCCGAAGAAGCGTTGAAGGTATTCAACCGCTTCAAACCTGAGGGCGGCGATGACTTTTCTACAGAAATCATCGATGGCGTAGCCGCTAATTCCGATGAAGCACTCACGGCCTGCAGCAAAACGATCGAAGCGCTCCAAACGCTCCCGTTTTTTGGTGGAGGCAAAACGGTCTGGCTCAAAAATGTCAACTTTTTAGGTTCGGACAAAACCAGCCAAGCCGCCGCAACAAAAGACGGAGCCGACGCACTTCTCCAATGCCTTCAAGATGGACTCCCCCCCGATATTCATTTTGTCCTCAGCTGTTCCGCCTTTAATAAAGCTCGTGTAATTTGCAAGTTTCTTGCCAAGTCTGGCGACTTCCAAATATTCGACAAAATGGACGCATCCCGCGATGGATGGCAGGAAAAAATGATCCCGATTGTTCGCAAACTGGCAAGCGAACACGGACTCAGCTTCGACCACGAATCCATGTTTCTCTTTATCACGCTCGTGGGCGTGGACTCCCGCCAAATTCGGGTGGAACTTGAGAAAATGGAAATGTATCTCGGCGAACGAAAACAAGTAACCGTCGATGACGTTCGCGTGATGGTTCCCCTCAGTCACGCAGGTGTGGTTTTTGAAATTGGCAACGCCATCCAGAAAAAAAATGGTGCTCGGGCGCTCGAGCTTGTCGATCAGCAACTCGCGCGCAAAGAAAGCGCAGTCGGCATCATCCGCGCCTCGATCATCCCCACCATTCGCAATCTCTTTATGGCAGCAGCCGTAGCAGAAGGCCGAAAACTCGATACCCGAAACTACAACAGCTACAAAGCTGCACTCAGCTCCATCCCCGAACCAGAACGCGCATGGCTTCCAAAAAGTAAAAAAACGGGTGAAGTCAACGCCTACCCGCTTTTCCTCGCAAGCAAAAGCGCTTCACAGTTTGGCCTCCCCAAACTCCGTGCCGCCATGGCAGCCTGCCTAGACGCCGACCGCAATCTCGTCACTTCAGGACTCGAGGATCGCATGATCCTTCACCGACTCATCGTTACGATCTGCAGCTAAGTTCCCACCAAAAAAACTCCAGCCTCTCTTTCACATGAAAACACTCATCACCGCAGCATTCATCGGCGTGATCGCTGGGCTTCTCGGAGCGCTCTGCGGAGTGGGTGGAGGCATCGTCATGGTGCCTGCTTTCACCACAGTTTTAGGGTTTGATCAGAAAAAAGCGGTCGCTACTTCACTAGCAGTCATCGTGATTATCTCGCTCATCAGCACACTGAACAACTCCCGACAGCCCAACCTCATCGACTGGAAAATCGTTGCACTCACCGCTTGTGCCGCTTCGCTCGCAGCTTGGTTTGGTAGCGATCTCATGCACCGACTCAGCAGCCAGCAACTCACCAAACTTTTTGGCGTCGTGCTCCTCGTTTTTGGCACTAAAATGCTTCTAGGCAAATAGAAGTAAAACATTCACACGCAAAAAAAAATTCTCACCAACTGCGCCATTTTGCGCCCGTTTTTTCCCATTCTCACCTTATTGAGATTAGAATCATTCTAAATAAAACTTGCCAACTCCTTTTTCTCGGCTAGTTTCCCTCCCGCCAGTCAAATTCTGGAAAGATTTTTATTTTTTAAATGACCTCAACACAAACATCCCCCAGCTGTGACCACCGCAAAAATCCCAAACTCAAGGGGTTAAAGATGACCCAACAGCGGTGTCTGGTCTATTCCATTCTACTCGATCACCGAGATCACCCAGCGGCCAATGAAGTTTACGAGCGCGCCAAACTTAAAATGCCCAACATTTCACTAGCCACCGTTTACAACTGCCTCGAGGCGCTTGTTAAGCACGGCGCAGTCAAACAGGTCAACTTTGAGCGCGACTCCTCACGCTACTGCCCCAACCTCACGGAACACGGACATTTTCACGACACCAAAACGGGCGAAATCGTCGACATTCCACTCAAACCCGGAGTCAACCTTTCCGACTTACTCGATCTCCCCCAAGGAGCTGAGATTGAAAATTTCGAAATCACCTTACGCGGACGAATCTCCGCCTAATTTTATTTTTTATAGAACCCACCAAACTTAACACAAACCAAACCAACCAATGAGCCTAGTAATCAAAGACCTCAAAGCCAACGTCGAAGACACCCCAATCCTCAAATCCCTGAACCTCGAAATTCCAAAGGGTGAAGTTCACGCAATCATGGGACCTAACGGATCTGGAAAATCTACTCTTTCAAAAGTGATCTCTGGTCATGACGACTACGAAGTCACTGGTGGCGACGTGCTTCTCGATGGCGAATCCATCATGGACATGTCCGTGGACGAGCGCAGCCGCGCAGGCATCTTCCTCGCCTTCCAATACCCAGCTGAAGTCCCCGGAGTTTCCAACGCAAACTTTATCCGCGCCGCTCTCCAAGCTCGCCTTCCCGAAGGTGAAGAAATCGATGCCGTCAAGTTCTACAAAAACCTTTACTCCAAAATGGACGTTTTGGAAATGGACCGCAAATTTACAGCCCGCGCCGTAAATGAGGGATTCTCTGGCGGAGAGAAAAAGCGGAACGAAATCCTCCAAATGATGATGCTTGAGCCAAAATACTGCATCATGGACGAAACCGATTCTGGTCTCGACATCGACGCTCTCAAAGTCGTAGCCAAAGGCGTCAATGCTATGCGCTCCCCCGATCGCGGATTCCTTGTAATCACGCACTACCAACGCCTTCTCGACTACATCCAACCTGACCACGTTCACGTGATGTATGATGGACAAATTGTAAAATCTGGAGGCAAAGAGCTTGCACTTGAGCTTGAAGAAAGCGGTTACGACTTCCTCAAAGAAGGATCGCTTGCTAACGCCTAATCTCCGACGAAACCGAAACGAACCCAATTTTTAATATGAGCAACGAATCTCTCATTGACCAGGAAACCCAGGAGGCCATCTCCGTGGATCTTTCCAAAGGGGATTTCAAATACCCTGAACGTCATAAATACGATGCCGGCGTCGGACTTTCCAAAGACACCGTCAACTACATCAGCGATGTCAAAGACGACCCAGACTGGGTGCGCGAATACCGCCTCAAAGCTCTGGAAACATTCTACGACAAACCCATGCCCACCAACTGGGCATCTGAGGATCTCAACAACCTAAACTTCGACGAAATCCGATATTACCTTTCTAACGGACAGCAACCAACCCGAAGCTGGGATGAGGTGCCACCCGAAGTTTTAGAAACATTTGAACGCCTCGGCGTTCCCGAACAAGAGCGGGCATTCCTCGCAGGTGTGGAAGCGCAATACGACTCCGAAACCGCTTATTCCAACGTGAAAGAAGCGCTCGAAAAAGACGGTGTGATCTTTGTCAACTCCACAGAAGGACTCAAGGAACACGAAGAGATTTTCCGTCCATGGTTTGGTAAAGTCATCCCCGCTGGCGACAACAAATTTTCAGCACTGAACAGTGCCGTTTTCTCTGGAGGTTCGTTTATTTACATCCCTAAAGGGTTGAAAGTAAAACACCCACTTCAGGCGTATTTCCGAATCAACTCCGAGAACTTCGGTCAGTTTGAACGCACGCTCATCATCGCGGATGAAGGATCCGAGGTGATGTATATGGAAGGTTGCACCGCTCCTAAATTTGACACTTCCACCCTGCACTCTGCCGTGGTTGAACTGGTTGCGCTCAAGGGAGCAAAAATCCAGTATGTCACCGTGCAGAACTGGAGTAACAACGTGTTTAACCTCGTTACCAAACGCGGCGTCGCCTACGAAGACGCCGAGGTCAAATGGATTGACTGCAACATCGGATCACGCCTCACCATCAAATACCCTGCCGTTGTCATGAAAGGCAAACGCGCACGTGGCGAAGTTATTTCCATCGCGCTCGCAAACAGCGGACAAGAGCAGGACACGGGTGCCAAGATGATTCACGCTGCGGACGACACCACTTCCAATGTGATTTCAAAATCCATTTCTGTAGGAACTGGCGTTTCCACTTACCGCGGTCAAGTCCACATCCCCAAAGGATTGAAAGGGTGCAAAAACAACACCGAGTGTGACGCACTACTCATCAATGCCAACAGCCGAACAGATACCTACCCCGCCATCACCGTGCGTGGCAACAAACACGTTACTCAGCACGAAGCCAGCGTGAGTCAGGTTAGCGATGAAATGCTCTTTTACATGGAGCAACGCGGTATCCCTGAAGCTGCCGCTATGAGCTTGGCGGTGAATGGATTTATCAACGACCTCGTGCGCGAATTCCCCATGGAATACAGCGTAGAGCTCAAGCGATTGATCGAACTCGAAATGGAAGGCAGTGTCGGATAAGACCACCCTTTACTAATTTACTATCTACTAACTATTTTTTAAGAATATGAGCCAATCTACAGCTCCTACCCAAAATATAACAGCGCTTGCCCCGCAAACTCCGGAGGCATTTCCCGCATGGTTCGCCACAGCTCAACAAGAAGCATGGCAAGCCTACTTGGACGCCCCCATGCCTACCCGCCGTGATGAAACCTGGCGGTTTGGCAATTTAAAACAACTCGATTTCGAGATGTTCACGGAAGCCTCAACAGAGGACGTTCAATTAACCATTCCCAACCTTCCCGAAGGTGTGATTTGTCTTCCACTAGAAGAAGCTCTGCAACAACACAGCGATCTCGTGCAAGAGCACTTCATGAAAAATGAAACCAAACTCGGTTCCGCCAAGTTTGCAGCCTTACACAAAGCGCGTGTAAAATCAGGACTCTTCGTTTTTGTCCCCAAAGGCATCAAAGTGGAGCAACCCATCGAGATCACTCACACGCTCACGGGGAAAAATGTGGCAGTCTTCCCGCACACTTTAATCATCACGGACACCAATGCGGAAGTTGCGGTGCTCGAGAAATTTGTGAGCGCCAACGAAGACGATGCCGGACTTTGTATCGCCGTGAACGACCTCATTGCTGGTGAAGGGTCTACTTTGAAATACTGCGCGATTCAGGAACTCAACCTTTCTAGTCGCATGATTCAGATCAATGCCACCACCGTTGGCCGTGACGCCAATGCTCTGGCATTCACTCTAAACACTGGTGCGCAGTGGGTGCGTAATGAATCTCTAAGCCAACTCCTAAGCGAAGGGGCACACTCCGATATGTTGGCGTGCTCCATCCCAACGGGAACACAGGAATTTGACCAACGCACTTACCAGCACCACGCAAGCCCGCATACATACAGCGATCTTCTTTACAAAAACACCCTCTACGGAAACGCAAAAACCGTTTTCTCAGGAATCATTTTTGTCGATGAAGAAGCACATTACACGGATGCTTACCAGACTTGCCGAAATCTCATGATGAGCGACACGGCAGAAGCCAACTCCATGCCAGGGCTTCAAATCAATGCGGACCAAGTGAAGTGCTCCCACGGAAGCACCGCCTCTGCCATTGATGACGAAGAAATTTACTACCTCTGCGCACGTGGCATCCCACCACGTCAGGCTCGCCGACTTATCGCAATTGGATATTCATCCGAAGCGATCGACCGACTCCGCAACGAGCGCCTCATCGAGGCCGTTCACAACGCAGTTGATCGCAAGTTTGCAACGATCTAAATCCTTTTTACAGGAAACCCAAACAACCAAAAGCGCGGACAGAAATGTTCGCGCTTTTTTTAGTCCAAAATTGGAGAGGTTTTTATAACTGATCCTCAATCGGTAAAATCTGCATGATCCCCACCAAAATATCATCCCACACGCTACTTTGCGGGTCGGTATGATACACTTTCTTTTTCCCGCCCACCTCGGTGGTCCAAACAAGTTTTCCTTTTTGATCCAAAGTGACACGGTAGCTGTTGCGCGGTTGGACATCAGCATCCATGTAATCTTTTAAATCGCGAGCCAAAGCCCGACTTTCCACATAGAGTCCGCCTTCCGTGTTGATAAGAGAGGATCTGGGATCGAGGTTAAAGCTTCCAACAAAAATGGATTCCCCATCAAAGAGCATCGCTTTTGCATGAAGGCCTGCATTTTCTGATCCCGCCAACGAAAACTTCGACTTCCTTTTTCCCTCCTTTGCATCGGGCCGAAGCTCGTAAAGCTCCACTCCAGCACGAATCAAATCTTTCCGATAACGAGCGTAACCGGCGTGCGATGCCAAAACGTCGTTAGAACGCATCGAATTCGTCAAAACTCGCACACGAATCCCTCGATTCGTCATGTCCTTGCAAACAGAAACCCAACGGTCCTTAGGAACAAAATACGGATTTTCCACCAGAACGCTATGTTTCACCGATCTCACTTTAGACTCAAAGCGGCGGATGATTGTGTGTTTTTGCTTTTCCCTACTCAACTTCAATTCCGCTGGATCGTTCCACACGTAAGAACCTTTTGCCCAAACCATCCGCGACCGCTCTTTCAGAAGTTCGGCAATCATATCTTTCCGATTCAAATCCAACTCATAAGGCACGGGATTTTTTTGAATCGCCAACTCCATCTTTTTCCGCCTCTTTTGTAAGTCTTTTTTCGAATAAACATGACCAACCAACGGCTTAACGGGCACAGCCCACTTGCCGTTCCAAAAATAATCGTGCACTCCCGAAATCTCACGCACCACAGGTCCCGCGCAAATGATGTCCAAATCCCTGAAATTCCCCTTTTTTGAAACGCTAAAATAATGGTTGCCTATATTGCGTCCACCAATGATCGCCACCGCATTATCCGCTACGATCACTTTGTTGTGCATCCGGTGATTCAGGCGCTCAAAATCTAACAGAAAATTAACCCCCCGCAATTTTCGCGAGGTAAAAGGGTTAAATATACGGATTTCAATATTCGGATGAGCATCCAATGCCGCAATAGCCTCATCTCGCCCTTTCAACCCCAAATCATCCAGCAAAATCCGCACCTTCACCCCGCGATCGGCAGCACGTAAAATTTCATACGCAAAAGCTGTTCCTGTCGTATCCGACTTCCAAATGTAATATTGAATATCCAAACTTTTCTCCGCAAGAGCAACCATACGCATCCGCTTCTCAAAAGCATCCTGTCCGTAAGGAATCAGCGAAAAGCCAGATTTACCTGGATGCTTTTTAGCTTCCTTTTCAAACACCCGACCCTGAAGCGTGGTTGTATGATTTTGAAATGCCTGAGATGGCTCACGCTTCACATCTGAAAGCGACGGAGCACAGCTTGAAAATAAGCAAACCCAACCAAAACAGAGGTAAAGAAAAGTCAGATACTTCATAAAAAACAGTGAATAACAGCGAGCGGTTAATGAACAAAGAAACGAAACCATATCAAACGATTATTTTTTCGCCATTCCAAATACC
>CAZOWD010000038.1:8715-14082 GCA_964583225.1 uncultured Verrucomicrobiales bacterium
AATCAAAAACATTGATAAATCAACGATTCATCTCAATTTAAGTTGTACGGCAACTTTTTTTCACCAACACAGCACCCACCGATTTCACCCCCTGTTTTCGCCATCAATCCAGCAACGGCTCACACACCCGATTGAGCATTTTTTCCTCAGAAGGCAACGTTGCGCTGAGCTGTTTGATCTCCTCTCGCGTCATCAACATCAACGCGGTAGACCACGCATCGGCCAAGGCAGCAGAATCACTTATCGCCCACGTTGACAACAAACAACACTCCTCCGAATTCTTTCTCGAAGAAACATCGCTCTTCCATTCCTGCGGATGCACGATGTGATCGCCTTGCATCTCTGTGCCAGATGAACTCAACGCTTCATTTTTTAATGCAATGGTTTGCCCTTCCCCCTCCATTTCCAAATCAATAGGCCAAGCCAACTCACCCAACGCCAAATGAGTGCTGGCTCCCGATGACACAAGTGCCCCTCGCACCTCCCATCCCCGAAGAATCTCTGCAATTTGATCCAAGGCAAAACCTTTCCCAATCCCTCCTAAATCAATGATTTTTCCTGGCGACTCGCAATAAACCATCGGAGAATCTGGCGAAACCATAAGCTGACCTCGATTTTCTGGAAAATCTCCTACCGCACCAGATTTGCGATGCTCAATCATCGCGCCGAGCGTTGGATCGAAGAGCCCGCCCGTGCGCACGCAGGCTTCCATTGCCACCAGAAGACATTCGTGACATTCCTCGCTGATATACAAGGTTTCCCCCGCCTGCATGGCATTGATGCGAGAAATATCCCCTCCGTCATGATACCGACTCAACTTCCGCTCAAGCTCATCTATTTTTTGAACACACTCGCATGCCAGGCTCGCCAGAAATGACTCATCTTGCCCGTCTTTTTCACAAAGTCGCAGGTAAAATGTCGTCATCATCGCATCGTGATGAAACAAGTGGTGATCGGGTATTTGAAGGGCATCATTCATAGCGCATTGCTGTTATTCGGATGAGCACCAACGCTCCCAGTAATCTTTGCGTAGGTAAAGCATTATAGAAAAATCCGCTCGAAGAAACCGGTAAAACGGTTCGTGAGTTTGCTTTAACAACGCCCCAACTTCTGGTGCGGTTTCGGGCATTGCAAACACAACAGGGCATCGAGCAATCGCCTGCTGTTCTTTCTCTCTCTCTGGAAATTGCGCCCAATACCCGATTCGATCAAACTCCCGCAAATACCAAGGCAAAGGCCAATAATAACGCCCGACAACCGCCACAGGCTCTACCGAACCAGAGGGCGCTTCTTTGGAAAGTTCATGCAACCATTGCTCGACGGCTTCAACATCTCGGCTCGTTGGCGTGTAAGCATATGGATTTCTTACATCGGAAGCAAAACGCCCCGTAGCCCATACCGAAGTGCGCCACTGCCACCCCACAACAAACAGAAAAACTATCGTGGCTCCAACTTTTACAGGAACTCTCCACGTTGAAAAACCACGAAGGCTCAATCCTGCAAGCACACATACAAACGCCCATGGCAAACACATGAGCCACGGAGTTTTGTAGCTGATTGCACTGTAAATCAGAAAATGAAACACGATCCCATACGCTAAAAAGCGAAGCGTCAATATCTCTGAGGAAATCTTCCGAGATTCTCTCTGCTGAGAACTCGGATTCACATTCCTATACGATCTCAAAAATGCCACAACAGCCAGCACCAACACAGGCGTCTCAAACCACCAAATCCCCCCCTTCGTAGGAACAGCTAACATCTGAAAATAATACCACAGTCCTTTGTCGTGCCCTGATTCTGTCTGATACACAAAAAATGTGCGCACGGCATCCCACGCTCCCATGGGATAACGCAATCCGTTTGTATAAAACATCCCCGCCGTCACAACCACAGCCGCACCCAAACAAACCATCGGCCATACGTATCCCCTCGCTTCTTTTTTCCAATCGATACTTCGAACCCGCTGCCGTTGCTCAAGCGCCAAACAAACTCCTGCCAGCATCCAAGCAAGCACCGTAATCGCAACCGACTCCTTCGTCGCAAACATCAGCCCCAGCAACACCCCTACGCCCCCCCATTTAAAACATTTCCGTTTTAAACTCCCCCCTTCAGAGAAACACAACACCATCAACGTCGCCACCCCCAACAGCGTTAGCAACATTTCATGAATAAACATCCGGCTAAAATACACCAGCAAAGGTGAAGTAGCCAACAAGGCCCCCGCCCCCAAAACAGGAGCGTCTCCAAACTTACGCCGCCACAACAACGGAAGCAACACCAACAGCGACCCCGCCACCGCTGGCACGAGTCGCAATGTGCGAACCTGCATCTCCTTCCATGAAGTTTCGCCATGAATCCAGCAAGAAACCGCGCCTGCCACACTCAGCAAAGGCCCATGGTTATGCACGGGGTTAAACTGGTAATTTCTACCAGCTTCTACCCGATTCGATGTAATGCGTGCGCCCGTCGCCTCATCAAAATGAAGAGGCCTTTCCGACAAATGGTCGAAGCGCAAAAAAATCGCCCCGCCTAAGACCATCAGCCAACAAGCGATGATCCAGAGACGGGGCGGTGTTTTCATAAATCGTTAACGCAGGCTATTCGGTTTTTCCGAACACCTCAATCTCAATGTAATGGTTCATTTCATTGGATGAGTTACCGTTACTGTAACAACGCACATAACGTCCTTTGGTTCCTTTACCATCCACGAGTAATCCATAGCGAGTTTCAACGTAAGCGCGGTCGCTTCCCTTGCCTAATTTAGAGGAATTATCGTAGTCGTTATTATAAAGCGTGGTTACGCCTGTTTTAAATTCAGGATCATCTGACACCTGCACAATCACGTCATTATAAACGCGCTTCTGCCCGTGAAAGTGCCAAATAACGATACCATAAATCGATGCTTCTTTTTCTAGGTCAATTTGAACCCACTGAACACCGTTCATCATTTCCATGAAATACCCCTCACCTGTTTCCTTTTCACCATCGGTGAGAAGTGAGTAATCCCCCATAATTGGATATTCATCACTACCTGTTACCTTTTTTCCTTTTGATAAAAGAACGGTTCCCTTAGGAACGAGGAACTTAGGAAATTGCTTAAGTTCAGGCATTAGGTTTGGCACGCCTTTCGGACGAGGAGATCCTTCAATCACCTCTTTAGGAAGATCTGTTTTCAACTCAACACCGCCAGGGGTGCCCGCGCCTAACCCACCAGATCCAGTGGCGTCAGAACTTGAAGATTTGCTGTCTTTGCAAGCTCCCAACATAAAGATTGAGGCTGCACTCAGAGCTAGAATAGATGTAGTTTTTAATTTATTTTTCATACTTGGAGTTGTTCTGGAGTAAATATAATGGGTTGTTTGCTCAACGCTGATGGGTTCACCCAGTAAATGGGAGCTTCACTTTCAAAAGCGTGTCGAGCGTCACAGGTAAGTTTAGCTTCGCCACGAATCGCAGCAAAGAAGTTCTCAAGGTGAGGTTGGTGTGGAGGTTTGTTTAACCCGCCAGGAAGCGTAAATTCTTCTGGAGCGGCCGATGCGTAAGATGCAACCCCACCAGATTTTTTCACTGGAGCTGGAGCCGCTTTCTTTTTCAAATACCCACGCTTCACGAGATCATCCCAAGACGGCGCGCTATTCTCGCGGAAAATCCCCCCGTTGCTCGCCATTTCTGAGATTTTGATGGTGGCCTCCGTTCCCATGAAACTTTCATAAAAGCTACCCGCACTTGTCGTCGTCAACACCTGATAAAATGCCCGCACTGGTCCCTGCGCCGAATCGTATTCGAAAATGACCATCACGTTATCAAAATGCTCACGCTTCTTAAAATAGTCGTTTCCACCCGATGCAAAAACCGATTTAGGCTGACAACCGAGAAACCAGTTAAACACATCAATTTGGTGCGCTCCAAGGTCTGAGATAGGCCCACCAGAAAGGTCGCGATAAAAGCGCCAGTTCATAAACGCGTGCATCGATTTAAACCCGTATTTTTTCAACCGAGCAGGATCAATCGCTAAACTTTTTTTGTATTGAATATCCTGAGATGAAGTAACAGCCCGGTTCCACTGAGCGTTGATATTTACGATCGTTCCGCAAATTTTGTTGTGATGGATAAGATGATCGAGCGTGTAACGGTAGAGCGGGTTACTCCGACGCTGGTGCCCGATCTGGCATAGCTTCCCGCTACTCTCCATCGCACGAACCATGGCACGGGCGCCATCGAGCGTATTTGACATCATTTTTTCACAATACACATGAAGACCGGCCTCCAAACACTTCACGGTGTGAGGCGAATGCCAAAAATCAGGTGTCGCAATCACCACAGCATCAAGATCTTTTTCCTTCGCCAGCATATCATCAACATCCGTGTAACGGTTTGCGATATGACCCTGAAGAGCTCGAATTTTCCCGACACCTGCTCGAAGATTATAATCCCAAATATCGCAGACGGCTTGAAAATGAAGCCCTGGGATATTGCTCATCGACTCAAAAAGAACGCGTCCCTGTTTTCCAACACCAAGCAGAGCTACGTTGATTTTACCATTTTTACTCTTAGGCTTAGCTTTTTGAGAAGCATTCGATCCAAACACCGCCGAAGGGCCAAGCACGAGACCCGCTCCAGCCAAAGTGGTTGATTGCGTTAAAAATTTGCGTCTATCCATAACAAGTTATTGCATCATTTTGATAATCAGAAGGAGAAAAACTCCCCCCCGTTTAAGTTACCACTTTTTGAGAACTCGGAAACGGTTGTAATCTGCCCAACTCAGCGCCATAGCAATCATCACCATGTGAACGCCCAGCCAAGCAACTCCCGCGTCTTGCTTTAAGAGAATCAGCCCCCAAGTCAATCCGATGTAAAGAAGCCCCAAAAGCAACAAACTCACTCGACTCGCAATACCAAGGAGAATCGTAAGTCCCAAAACAATAAGAGCAGGTCCAAGCATCGCATCAAACGCCTTCAACGCCCAACCACTCATAAGCGGTTCGTGCGCAAACGCTCCCTTTAACGATTCAGGCACTCCGCTATAATGATCCAAAGCGTATGACTTCACCCCAGTGGTCGTAGTCATATTGGGATCATAAACAGCGCCATCCACCTTTACAGGCTGATCGGTTGTAACGGTGCCCGCATATTTTTCAATTCCGGTCTGAAGAGCGCGAACGCCCAGCCATAAACGGAGCAGCAAAGATGCAAAAATAAAGCCCAACTTATTCGCCTGCTCTTCAGCAGGTTGGTCAATAGATTTTTTTGGTTCTGATGACATGCTCACTCTATACGCAACAAAACCAACCATTTATCAAATTATTCCAATAATCTTACATTTTTTCATCACCACCATCTGAAAAATAAGATGTACGGCAACTTTTT
>CAZOWD010000039.1:0-14053 GCA_964583225.1 uncultured Verrucomicrobiales bacterium
TGTGTGCGCAAGTCAGCAGTTTTGTTACGAAAAAACAAGCGTCGTTATTTCAAAAAAATCAAAAATTCTGAATTGGGTGTGTGGTGGGTGCTAGAAAACGTGGACGAGGAAGCCCACGTTTCCTATGAGCTTGCCGAGCTCAAAAAATTGGATGTTATTTTTTGAGGCTACTTTCGACAGCGGTGAGTAACGCCTTTAGTTGGGCGATGTTTTTTGATGTTAAGGCTGTTTTGATTTTGTTGATTTTTAGCATATTGTCTGCCGATTTAACTTCGTAATCAAGAGGGCCTTTGGGCTGGCAATCCACATCATCTGTGAGCAAAAAGGCATCTACTAAAACCGAGAACACCGCCGTTGCATGTCGCAAGTTCATCTTGGCTTTAAGTTGATCGATTGGAATCTGACCGACCTTAACCCACAGATGTTCCTTATCGAGTGGTGACGAAAAGACGGGAAGTGTCTTGCCATTGATCTCAAGTTTCCATTTAGAAGGGGATGTGTTTTGTTCCGGCATGGCAAATTTTACCCAAACCGTGTAGGAACCACGCTTGGGTAACGTTATTTCGTAACTTGCCGGGATGTCGCCGCCACCAAAACCAATCGCATCTTTACCTGAAAGGACCGATTTGAGATCTTCGGGAAGTTTTTTCAAGCAAGTTGAAACTGAATACTTTTCCTTATTTTTCCATTCTTTATAATCCTCCGCTTCAATCCCCATATAGAAATTTCCTTTCTTCTGTGGCGTGTGGGGGATGAGGAGTGCGTTTTTGATCGCGTTAAACCTCTGCGTCAACTCACGCATCTCTTCGTCCGAAATATCGACTTTCCCTGAGACAACCCGAACGGAACTCTTGAGCTGGATGGCGACTAATTGATACGGCGGAATTGTCATCGTGTAATCGGACTTTTCGATATGGATTTTTTTGTCGTATCTCAGATCGATCCCATCTCCTGGCGGGTGATTGAATGTTAGCGTGAGCTCACGTGGCGCATCATCTCCGTTCACCATGTAGATATACGTCGATCCATTGGTTGTTTTTTGTCTCACGCGTATCGGGTCTTCGAGGCCATTCACGTCATCGAATGTCATGTTAGGTAAACTTCTGAATGCTCTAAAGAAAGGAAGCACGACATCTTCATGACCAGCTGTAGCAAGGTAACCCATGCCTCCGAGGTAAATGGTTTTTACATCGCTCTTCATAAGCGCGTATGCCGTGTGTGCGAGAATGCCTTCACGAGCATCGATAATGGTTCTCACCGGCATCTGCTGAGGTTTTGCTTCAGGCCAGCGTTTTTTCATAGGCTCTGTTAGTTTATTGTGAGAGAACATTTCCCAATAGGAACTCGAGATGGAACAAACGCCCGAGCGATCAAAACCAGGGGACGGCCATGAGTCATCTAAGTTATCTTGAGGGTAACATTTGGTGATGTTTTGGGAACTCATGCCATGACGTATCAATGTGACATCTTTGAGGTCCTTCAGCATCGTGACATCAATTCCACATGCTAACGCTGCCTCATTCCAACTCATGGTGTTATTTAAAACTGGTGAACCGATGTGGGGTCTTGAGCCAATACCGATTTGCAACTTGAGATCGGGTCTGTATTTTTTGAGCATCGAATAGATCGGCAGAATCACCTTATCCCTTATTTGGGTGCAACGCCATTTGATCCATCGGTCTTTCATTGTTGGAGAGGTTAAAAAGTCATAGCGTTTTTGAAAGCGGTCGGGGTCGTCTTTTGCTCCCGGAACTTGAATCCCAGTATCTTTTTCGAAAAGCCCTACGGTGAAATCGCCATACCCGCTATCGAGACCATCAAACGTATAACTTTCCGTTTGGGGGAGGCCTCCCCATGAAAGTCCGAGGTCTAGGAAAACCCCACCTAAGGCAGGGTGATTTCCGTATTGATCGAGCCAGTCTTTATACATGCCCAGTATGATTTTTTGCACGCTCGGGTGAAGTGGGTTAAACACGGGACCAACAACGGCGTGGACCTTTGAGAGCCCATTTCCTCCGTAGCATTTCGACCGGTGTTTGCCATTGCGGAGATATTGAAACACATCGTTTCCGCCCGAGTTGACAACGGTATTTCTCTGAGCCCACACCTCGTCAGAAACTCGATTTTTGTTGATTTTATAGAAGGGCACATCAGTTTGCCCATACAAGGCGGCAAGGGTTCGGAAATAGAAGATGGGATAAAATTTGATATGACGCTTTTGAAAAACGTTGAGAAGAACCCCAAAGGCACCCTTCGTGTGGGTGCTTATTCGATCATTGGGGAAATCGCCAAAATCGTAGAGCGTTTTGCAATCAAATAGAGCGCCATCATACCAAACGACGGGATATTGAAACTCGTTTAGACCTATGTATGCCATATATTCTGCGAGCTTTTCACTGGAATGAATCCACCCTTTAAGATTGAGCGTGTCTTCTTTTGGAGTGCCCCAATAATGCACATGGCTCGCATCTTCAATCCATATCCCGATGTTTCGGCGAGCGCCCTTATTTTTAGCGACAGGCATCTCAGGCAGTGTTGGGTTTTCGAGTTCAAACACCTCAAACTTACTAACGGCTGCCCCAGATTTTGGTTTGAATGGAACGATGCTCCCAATGTTGTTTCCTGCTGTGCTCCAGTTGCAAGCTATTACAAGGCAGTTTTCGGTGGCCGGCCAAAATAAGATGTCTTGTTTTTGAATTTTGTTCGTCAATGGCGTGCGACACCCCGTCATAATCCCAGCTCCTTGAGGCGAGAGCCCCGTGCCGTCATTGATATCGAGAGCAAACACCCTCGGTTTGTCGTCGGGGTAATAAACTCTGAGAATGTGTGCGCGTTTTGGATGTTTGATATTAAATCGGTAGGCAAAGAGGCTAAATGCCTCAGGGGGAGTCTCTCGGTAGGAACTTGCGCCATGGCTGACGATACTTGTCGGTTTATTTGCATAAAACAAGTCGGTCTGCGGGTCTTTTGTGCAGTCGATTGTTACGATTTTGGATAGTGATAGCTGGGATGGGTTGCTTGGTGTATTTTGTTTCTCTTGGAGGAGATTCGATGTAATTCTCGCAACTTCAACGCCCCAAACTAGGTGTCGTGTCGATCCAAGAAGCGCTGCTTTAAGATACGCCGTGGAGCTTGTTGAGCCAATAGGAACCGACCAGTTTAATTTTTGGGTTTCCCCTTGATTTTTTAGATCCACGGTAATCTTTTTCGACCAAATCACCTTCTCGTTTTCATCGAGAGTTTCGAGTTTTAATACACCTTTGAATGGCTTGGCGGTCATTAGTTTAACCTTGCTCGAAATGGTGCCGTGGCTAGTGGCTTGCCCCAAGACGGCGCGATTCATCCCACTCAGATGGTGCAAATCAACCTCAATGGGCATGTTTTGAGTGATTAACCATTTTAACTCGCTTGGCGTTAACGCTTTGTTGTAAATCCTTAATTCATCAACCCCTAAGGTGTCATTTTTAATAAATCCCCAACTGCGGATGGTGAGGTCAGAAGCTATCATACTGCCATTTGCAGGCATTTTCAGCGATGACTGTGGACTTGTCAGTCGGCCGTTGACATACAACGCACGCTCGTTTTTCGCTTTATCCCACGTGATCGTTAGATTGACCCATTCATTTTTATCGGGCTTGAAATAACCGCTCGCCAAGTTGTTAAATCTAACTTTGCTAAATTGCGATTGAAACGTTGATACGTGTTCGCTCCAGTTGAGGACATCGACATGTTCACCCTTTGTGTTTTTTGCAGATAATATCAATTGCCCCCACATTCCCGACGACCTGTTGTGCAGTTTTGCCCAGAAGGTGATGGTTCCCGCATCGTGAGGTAAGACGGAATCTGGAATTTTTAATTCCGATGTGTTTGGTTTAGAAAGTAAAATGCCATTCCCGACCACGCCGTCGATGTAGTTTTGTTTTTCTTTATGGTTCACCCTGAGAGGTTCGGCATCGACAACCGCATTGGCGGGTGAGCTGTCGAGTGGGTAATAAGCGTTAAGAGATGTGTCAGATGGTTTGAGCGGGCGTATTTTTTCGTAATCTGGTTGAACCCACGTCGAAATAGGAGGAAGCGAAACATCGGCAAGATTCTTTTCAGTATCCGTTTTTTCATTGGAGTTGAACTCTTTTGTCGTGCTCTTGGCCTGTTTGAGTAGCGCGTTGAATGTTTCAGGGTTATTCAGAAACCAAGCGACACCTAATCCAAGCAAGAGGCATAACCCTACGCTGAGTAGCAGTTTAGATTTTCTTTTCGAATGAGGAGTTGGGTGAGAAGGTTGATTGTTGTGTGGTTCTTTCAAATTGTTTGTGTCGTTTGTGTCGCGAGGAGTAGACCGTTCTTGCTTGATGATCCTTTGTTCTTCTTTTGATAAGTTAAACTGCAGGGTGACCTTTCCGATAAGAACCTCCATTCCATTTTCAAGCTCAAGGGTGTCCACGAGGTCGTTCTCTCGTCGAATGCCATTGGTGGATCCTGCGTCGATGAGGGTGTAGCCATCTTTCACACGTTTTATGGTGGCGTGATGGGTTGAGCAAGAACCGCATTCCAGCACGATATCGTTTTCACTGCCTCGGCCGATATGGATGGTTTTACGGTCGAGGTCAAAACTGTATGGTTGGGGCGTTTTTCCCGGTTCAGCAATGGTAACTCTGGGCATGGCTAAGAGAGGTGAGTGGTTTTGATATAGCGATCAATCTGTGAAATGATGGGGGGGAGGCTTAGCGTTTTTCTTTGAGAACAATTTTGAAAATCTTGGCGCCGTAGGTTTGAATGTCGCTCCAATCGGAATTTTTAATTTGGAGGTAGCCATTCATGCGATAGCTGACCGGCTTGCCTGTGCGAAGATCGGTGATCGACTTTACCTTTACCCAGTCGTGTTGCACTTTGATATCTGATTTTGTAAATTTACTAGGTGGCTCTGTAACGCAGAGGTAGTAGGTGTTGGGAGCTTTTCTATCGACCATCACACTGGCGAAGGCTCCGCTGTTGAGCCATCCTCCTTGAATGGGAGCTCCTTCACCACCCATTGTGTTATAGATCGCAGGGGCAGCCCACTGCGTGAATTGATGCATGGTCTCGATCATGGGAAGAAATTCCTCGGGTGCCGTTCCGTCAACTTTTGGTCCCATCCCCATCACATAGTTCCATTTTCTGCGTTGTCCCAAACAGCAAATCATTTCCTTCACCCAAAAGGTGGGATCTTTGGTGTATTGGTTATTGGTCTTCCCTCCTTGATACCACCATCCGTTGCAGGAGGGGATATCTTCATTGTAATCTTTTCGGGCGACTAAGTGGTCATCTCCCCATTCCATGTGAGGTTTAATTCTCCCAGAAGGTCGGTTGTAGGGTGGAGAGCAAGGACCCGATAAAAACTCTGTAGTGGAGATATCTGGTGCGGGATTACCTAAAAAAGAAACGTTGTTGTTGTGGATTCTGAGTGCGTTTGGAAAGGATTTTGCGATAGGTTGCCAGCTTAAGCCATAACCATCTAGCCAAAATCCATCGATGCTATCCTCTCCATAGCGCTCTTTAAGTTCTACAAAGAGTTCGCCGATGACTTTTTCCCAAATTTTGGCAGCTTCGGGGGAATCCCATTTTTCAGGAATTCCCTTTAGAAAGGGGCCTTTTGCTGTATTGAAGTGGTGAGGGCCCGAGGGGAGGTAGCCGACAATTTTAATGCCTTGCTGATGCGCTTCTTTAATCAGGGCTCCGAGGTAATCTTGTTTGGTTTTGTAGAGAAATGTGGGGTTTTTAGTGGGGAATATGACGAAGTGTTTATCGCAGGAATGAAACATCGTAATAATCATATATTTAGCTCCAGTTCTTTTGGTGAGACCAACGAGATTGTGGGCTAATTGCTCGGGTGACCCTGCGGCTTTTTCAAACGCATCTACCGATTGGTAATAGACATCATTTTTAGATCCTGTTGTCGATGACCCACCGCCGGTAAAAAGCCCCCAATGGTAAAACATCCCGAACCGTCCCGGCGTGTACCACTTTTCAGCGGTGTCCCGTCTCGTTTGTGGGGCGGGAGAGGAGGGCGTATCAGCCATGGCTGTGAATGCAGATGTTAGGAGTGCTACTGTAGCAATGATTTGTTGTTTGTTCATCGTTATTAAAAGTGTCGGTTTGAGATTCGAGAATTTTTCGGTTTGTGTGTTTATTGAGCTCTATAAACTTTGAACTTCTGAAGTCCTGGGTCGTTGGGAGAATACTTGAGAATGCGGAGTCTTATTTTCTCAGCTTTGACAGGTGGGAAGATAAGCGTGAAGTCGCTTCCTAATGTTTTCCCTTTATGAATTGGTTTCCATTTACCTTGCACCGATGCTTCGAGGACAAACTCGCGGATTAACTGTCGGTCGTTGGGTTCTGCTAGTGATACAGCACTGATGCGTTCTGGCTTCTTAAAAGTAAACTCAACCCATTGAGGGGCTCCGTTCGCTCCTTTAGCTACCCACGTTTTTGAATGGTGAATCCCAGCATGAAATTCACCTTTCTTTTCCCCAAGCAGGGCATCGGGTGAAAATGAATCATCATAAAACGACGACGCTTTGACCGATTTATCTTTCACCTCCCGAGACTCAACACCCACATCAATGGGCTGAATCGATGAGGCATCACCAGCGAGTTCAAGAACGACGATTTTATCCACTTCGTTGGAGTTCATTTTTGACAAATCGAGAGTTAATCGGTCTCCCTGGATTTTAAATTCCACGGGCTCTCCAGAAAGTGCATGCGCTTTAAGAATTTTCAAAGGTAGCTTAGGAAGTTCAATTCTCGCAGATTTCCCGGTAGGAATACTCGCTAACACATGCAGGTAAACGTTGTTTCCTTTATGACAAGAAACGCCATACACCCCAGGCTTGTAGGGGCCGCCTCGCGTTCCATAAATCGATTCTCCATTCTTCTTCAGCCATTTACCCATGGCGAGATAGTTGGATCGCTCGGGAATATCTATCAATCCATCGGGACGAGGACCACAATCGAGCGCTAAGTTGCCTCCAGCGCCCACACACTGAACGAGCATTTTGATACATGCGTCTTTAGAAATTAATCCGCCAATCCCGCGCCATGACCACCCTTGTCCCATCGTGGCACAGGTTTCCCAAGGACGATCGACTTTAAAGGTTCCCAGTTTTTGTTCGGGGTTATCAAAATCACCATTGTGAGCCAGAGGCATTCCCCATCCCCAGCGACTATTGATGAGAATTCCAGGTTGTAACTCACGGATCATTTTGATCATCTCTGGTGAGTTGAGATGCTTCCAGTTGAGATTTAAGCAATCAAACCACATGCCATCTATTTTTCCGTAATCGGTGAGAAGTTGGCGAATATGTTCATACATATACTTCCGATACTGATCGTGATTTTTGGTGAGGTAATCTTTCTGTGTCCAGTCGGGCTGAGAGTAATACCAAAATAATTTGATGTCGTATTTATGGCAGGCGTCCGCAATCTCCTTACAAACATCGCGACCAAAGGGAGTGTTTGTTATTTTATACGTGGTATTTTTAGCATCAAACATACAAAATCCATCGTGGTGTTTGGTGGTGAAAATGAAGTATTTTGCGCCTGCATCTTTGACCAACTTAATCCATTCATCGGCATTGAATCGGGATGGATTAAAGGATTTGTAGAGGTTGTCATATTTTTCTGCGGGCACGCCATCCGTAGGATTGGCCATTTTAGCATTCAATCCGGGGCGAAGTCCTTTTCGCCCCCAGCTGATTTCAGCCTCAACGAGCGAGGATGGATTCCAGTGGACAAAAACGGCAAATTTGGCATCTCGAAACCATTGCGTCTGTTCTGGTGTTGCATAAAAATACTCATCAACAGCTTTTTTGGGGAATGTCTGCATCGCATTTTGCCCCACATTTTTGATGTCCTGTGGGTTTTCTGCAGAGAAAGCCGTCAATGAGATTGAGGTCAAAGCGCTCAGCAGGGTGATATATTTTTTAAGATTCATTTTGTGTTAAGGTTATAAAATTTTACGGCTTGTTCAAATGATTTGAATGAGGGTGTTGTTTTTGACGATCCATCGATCCCCATCGAGACCATCGAATGGGGGATTACTTTTTTTGCCGACATCCATCGTAAAGCTGCTGGCGAAGAACGAGATTTAGGACTGCTTTAGGGGAGTCGCTTGCACGAACCTTTTCAAAACTGACGCTGATCTTTTGTTCCGTTCCTTTTTTAAGATCGGGAAGAAACCAGTAAGGGTTAAATTGAGGTATAAAGACCTCACGTTTTACCATGTCTGTTTTGCTGTCATAAACAAAAACCTTCTGCAAGAGGTGGGGGTTAGCAATATATTCTCCTGGCTTAAGTGTGGTTGGGATCAGTAATGTGTGATCGCCAACTTTGATTTTGATGTTTTTGATTCCGCCAGAGGGTGAGGTGTTTTTTACTCTTAAAACAAACTGGAGTTTTTGGCTTTCGCCTGATCTTTTATCTTTTGGTAGGGGGTAGACTACTTTTGCTGTCGCGGATTGTGACCCTCCAGAGAATATGAGGTCGTCCGAAATAGCGGCTGCTAGATGAATGCCGGGGTCATGAGTTTGACGCCATGCAATCGAGCATTTTTCTACTTTCACATTTCCTTCGGAAGTGATTTTAAAGACGGAAGGTGGCAAGAGTTTCATCTTTGAATCTGACCAAAACTTTTTAAACTTCAAATTCCATTTTCCGTTTGTATGCGAAAGGGAATAGATTGAATCCGTCTGGCGAAGACGCATTTTCTCCTCTTCAGTGAAAACGTCATTTATGCGAGCTTTTTCCCACAACTTAAAGAGAGCGCATATTTGGTTGTAATTGGGATTTGATTTAATTTTCTTAATATCAAAATGGAGATCAATACCTGAATCCCATCCTGCAGCTCTCGCCATAAGCCACTCGATGTCTTCTGTTGTGGTCTTTTCATCAGGATAATATTGACCTAATTTTTTAGGTATTAAATTAGCTCCAATTTCGAGCTGGCGGCCCAAACGGTAATCGATCATTGTTCCGCGAAATCCCTTATAAAGTTCATATTCACCCCAACTGAAATAAGAGACGTTATGCCAATTGAGAATCGATTGGCTTGGACTAAATGTAATAAGAATCTCTTTACCTTGAAGCTCATTATGGAGGGTTTCCATAAATTGGTTTTTGGCTAAAGAACCATGACCTGTAGCTTCACCAAACCCATCGAGGATACAAAGTTTTAAGTGGTTATCCGCTATTAATTTGGCTTGTATTTTAGCTTGCTCTGCATGCATCTCCACAGTGCCTGGGAAGAGGCTATGATAACCGCTAGCAACCATGGCCGTTACAGGAGATTGTTTGTTATGAGGCGCGGGAGTTCCCTTGAATGCCCCACGTGTCAACTTTCTAAAAACAAGGTCGTCTCCTTCAATGGCCATTTCTTTCGCCTCTATCAGTTCGTTCCCAATTTTGAGCACCTTATACCAGTGTGCGTATTGTTTTCCCCAGATATTGTATAAATCGTCATTATATTTGATGCGAAGTTCCTTTTTGTCGTTTGCGGAAAGGTTGCTTAAGAGCGTTAATGGGATTTTCAGTTTTGCCAAACGTGGATCGGGAATGGGGGCGATAAAAGGTTCAGTTTCCGCCATGGGCTTTAAAAAATAAGTAAGCGAGTAAAACCCCAAATTAATACCGTTTTGAAGGCATTTGTCGGCGTCGGCCTTAACCGCAGGCCACCCGCCAGGATAGAGGTTTTTATCGACATCAAAATGCCCCCAATTTTTGAAAAATCCTTGAAAGCGACAGATGTTGGCGATCCCCAACTCTTTACATAAAGCTATAATTTCATCTGTATTTTTTTGCGTGTGATTTATCCACAAAGATGTGCGAGATGGTTCTTTGGAGCGTTTAATCCATTTCCCTTTATATATAGGATGTGGAAGGTTTTCAGATAACTCGATATGTTCGATCATATCCAGTTCTCTGTCGCGCCCAGCTTTGCAGCCTGCAATGGCAATTTTTGACCCCTTAACGGTGACTCTAGGAAGAGGAGTGACATCCATTTTATCTGTTTTGTATTCGATGGACAGACTTTTTGATGTCGTATGGTCGTAAGATTCAAGAAACAGAGCTGTTCCTTTCTCTATATAATTGGATGCCACGTTATTGTTTCCCATCCCCACCGTATTCAGGGAAAGAGGCATGAAGGCGATGGTGTAGTCTTTGCTTCTAGCTAGAGCAATCCATCGGGCCATAGGCTGGTGCATTTTTACTCGGACGATACCCCAGCGAATGGCTGCCACTTTTTTTGAGCAGGAAACTTTGACTATTTCAAAAGAAAAATATTTTCCATGATTGATGATTTTAACATCAAGTTTAGCCCCCCAGTCGTAAGTAAATTCGACCAGGGTTTCGTTTTCTGCCGATTGAAGAACTTTTGCGGATGATGGTTCTTTAAATTGACCATTAAATTTCGGAGCCGTTTTCAAAAGATAAGATTGCGGAGAGTCCACAATATATTCTTTTCCCGTTTTTGTGTCCTTTAAAGAACTGATGTAACCTTTTTCATCGAGTGAAAACTTCAGAGAATCAGCTTTCATGCTAACTATATCGGCAGCATTGAGTGTCGTTGTTAGCGATAATACACCTAGAAATACCCCGAGATGATTGTGTTTTTTTGTTAGGGGGTTGTTTTTGAATGTGGTGGTTGAACCCTTTGAGCTAAGAAGGGATTGAGAGGATGAAGTGTTTATTTTCTTAAAATACATGAATTTTATGAGTTTAAATTTTAAGAGGGTTATTTTGCAAAAAGATCAAATTCGCGAATGCCGGGACCTTGGTTCGGGTCGTCGCTATGATATTTTTGAATGGTCAAACGAACCGACTGGGTGGTTACAGATTGAGGTAATTCTATGGAAGTTAGAGCTATTTCAGATCCTTCTTTGATTGTTTTCCAATGGTCACCATCTTTCACTTGGATCGTGTATTTCTCAATGCGATTGAACTTTTCAAAGAGGTCGATGCGACGAAATGAAATGGGCTTTTTAAAATCGAGTTGGATCCAAGGTTCTTTGTCCTCGGGCTTTGCCATCCAGTAGCGCCAAATATGACCTCGTTTGGTGCGCAACCAAGGTTTTTCTTTTAGCGTTTTTTTGGGGAGTTGTTTCCAATGGATTCGTTTGCCATGCTTGTCGAATTCGCAGGAATATAAAACGACCCCTTCAGCAGGGCCCATTGACCCCTGACCGATATGGGACGAGCTTGTCACTTTGGCATCCATACTCAGTGATTGAGAAAGATCACAGTGAATAGGGGCAAGGTCCATGGCTGATTTATCTAAAGAAAGAGCGATAATGGTATCGGGGTGTTGATGGTATTGCTTGTCGAGTTTGATCGATACACCTTTGTTTGTTTGGGTGATTTGGGCATTGCCTCCTGTCAAAACTTGAGAACTCGTGATTTTCGCTGGCAGTGGTGGTAATACAAGCTCTCCGCTAGGCCATTGCTGGGTGATGTGCAGATAAATGGTGTTTCCATTACGTGTGGAGACTCCCCAGTGACCTGGCGTGTAGGGACCTCCTCGCGTTCCCTTAATGGATTTACCATACTTTTTAAGCCATTGTCCCATGCTGAGATAATTGCTTTTAATGGGGTCATAAATGGTGCCCTCGGCGGTTGGCCCAAAATCAAGTAGTAGGTTTCCATCGCCACCTGCAGCATCGACGAGTAGTCGGATACAGGCATTCAGAGATTTGATATTTTTTCCTCCATTCCAAAACCATCCTTCACCTTGCATGGTGACACAGGATTCCCACGGGGTGTTCATGTTGAAGTTTCCCAGTTCTTGTTCAGGAGTGCTAAAGGTGACGCCTGGAAGTTGAATGCCTCGGCCATTAGCGATAGGTCGGTCGCAGTATTTTTTGATGGTGCGCCAAACTCGTTGGGAGTCGATTTTGATCCCACCTCCATCCCACCAAACACCTGAGATACCTTGATAGTTTTTGAAAAGCTCGTCGATTTGAGCGACTAAATAATCTTCGTAGGGTTTCGGATTTTTTGTATCAAAACGTGGATCATACCAATCAACTACCGAATAATACCAAATAACTTTCAGTCCTTCGTCCACACAGGCGTCGGAAAGTTCTTTGCAAATATCTCGTTGGTAGGGGGTCTTCATGATGTTGTAACCCGTTACCTTGGAATCGAACATAGCAAACCCATCGTGATGTTTGGAGGTGAAAACGACATACCCCGCACCAGAATCTTTAAAGGTTTTTGCCCAAGCTTTGGCATCGAACTTCGTGGGGTTGAAAACCTTGAAAAGGTTATCGTAAACCTCTTGGGGAACATTGTAGCTCGTGTATTTTTGTTTCATTGCCTCCGTTAGCTTAAAAGGAGCATTGAAGTCGGTTTTGTTGGATGCTGGGTCGGGATTGGGGTTGCCAGCGCGCATCCAACTGCCTGCGCCAAGCTTGAGAAGCGAGGAAGTATTCCAGTGAATAAAAATACCAAAGCGAGTTTTACGCCACCAATCGTAATCTTTCTGAATGATTTTATCTGGGTGTTGAGCTACAGCTTTAGGCGGAGTCGCTGGTAGGTTAGGTGTTAGAGAGGCCAGTAGGGCGAAGGGTATTAAGAGCTTAGATTTCATAGTCGTTTTTCTGTTTTTTGGGAATAGGGATATAAAAATTTAGTCAGAGACTGATAGCGTTTTTACATACCTATTCGTAAATACAATGCGCCGAGATTCTGAGTCGTCTTTCAAAAATGATGAAAAAATGATCTTTAAATGCGATGTTTTATAGAGTGGTTCGCAAAAACACAAATTAAGAAAATTTATTTACATGTTTTTGGGCGTGCCGTTGGCAATATGAGGGCACAAAAAAACGTGGACGAGGACGTCCACGCTCCATAACACGTAAATATTTTGTGTTTTAAAACTCAGAAAAGTTATCAGCTCCGTAGGTGAGGTTGCCTCCTTGGTGGGCGGCGGCGCCTACGAGTGCTGCGAGGACGGTTAGTAGGAGGGTAAAGAGGATGGGTTTGAGAAAGCGTTTGAGTAGGAGGGTGATTACGGCGGCAATGGCGGTGCTCGTGCCTAACCATCGGTGAAGTTGCAGAGTTTTAATATCTTCTTCACCAAAATACATCGAGTCGTAGGCATAAGCCCAACCAGCCGCTGATGCAACGATTGCTCCAAGCGTGCCCATCCAGAGCATGGTGGTAACGATCGGTGGAATTTGTTTTTTACGTGTGAGTAGAAAGACCCACTGCATAAAGACGGCTCCCAAGAGAAAAGCGATGGGGAAATGAATGAGGATAGGGTGAAACTTTCCCGCGTATTTGATACTACGGTAGGTGATGGATTTTTCCTCCTCAACATCATCTGCGTATTCCTCTTCTTCATTGGAGGTTTCTTCTGTGATTTTGTCTGTTTCTTCGGCATGAAACGAAGCATCGGTTTGTTCATCGGTAGCTTCGCTAGGGGAGGTGTTGTTGGGTTCTGATGCCTCGTTGTCTGATGTTTCTGAGTTTTGTGTGGTCGGTGTGTTTGCTTTACGATGCTCAGCGTGGGCTGATAGTTCGAGAGGAGAGAGAAAAAGAGTGAAAATAAAAAGATTAACGGCAAAAAGCGTAAGGGCTGAGGAGGTTTTGAGGATGGAGGGAGAGGTTTTCATGATGGTAGATTAGTCAAGGGTAACGGGCTGTTAACCCGCTACCCTTGAAGGGTTTATAGACAGTCGGATATTATTTCTTTTTCTTAACTTCTGTTTTAGCTGGAACGAGATTCATCCCGCATAGAGGGCATTTTCCAGCTTTGTCTTTTTTGATTTTTGGGTGCATGGAGCAGGTCCAGACTTTGACGTTTTTGGCCTCTTTTTTAGAGACTTTTTTTCCTCCGTCAGCACATCCAGCACCACATGCAAGTAGATGTGGAGTGGCGAATAATGATGTGGAGAGGATGGCGAGAGCAATAAGTGACTTCGTTTTCATATTAATAGATGTTAGTTGGTTGATTGTTACTTTTTGAAACTTCCGCAGTGAGGCATTTTGCTGCCGAAATACGGGTTGTTGACTTTTTTAT